>JAUZEU010000473.1 GCA_030838885.1 Bryobacterales bacterium
CCGGAATGCCAGCGGGTCCAGGAAGTCGTCGTCCACGCGCCGGTAGATCACATCCACGCGCGTCAGGCCATGGATGGTCTTCATATAGACAACATCATCCACAACCACCAGATCCCGGCCTTCCACCAGTTCGATGCCCATCTCCTGAGCGAGAAAGCAGTGCTCGAAATATGCGCTGTTGTAGAGGCCGGGTGTGAGTAGCACTATCACCGGCCTGTCGCCCGTCCGGGGCGACAGGCTTCGCAAGATCCGCGCCAGTTCGTTTGGATAGTGGTCCACCGGCAGTACTTCGCAGACCTCGAACGCCCGCGGAAATGTACGCCGCATCACCAGGCGGTTTTCCAGCACGTAGGAGATGCCACTCGGCGACCGTGCATTATCTTCCAGAACCAGATATTGACCGGTGCGCGAGTCGCGAACCAGATCGATGCCCGCGATGTGTACATAAATGTCGCGCGGAACCGTCAGGCCCACCATTTCACGCCGGAAGTGCTTGCACGAATAAATAAGGTTACGCGGAATAATCCGGTCCTTCAAAATTCTTTGTTGCCCGTAAATATCCTGCAGATACAGGTTCAGCGCCGTTACGCGCTGAGCCAGCCCGCGCTCGATGAGATCCCATTCCGAGCGGGGGATGATACGCGGCACAAGGTCAAAGGGGAACAGGCGTTCCGTCCCCCGCCCATCGTTATAAACAGTGAAAGTAATGCCCTGGACAAGATAGGAGAGGTCAGCAAGCTTGCGCCGTTCCTCGAAAATTTCGAGGGGCATGTTGGCCAGCTTCTCGTACATAGGCGCAGCGCAGGGGCGCGCAACACCGTTAGGCATTACCATTTCGTCGTAAAACGCGCCGGGATCATACCCGGCAAACAGCAGCTGATTTCCTGGATGTGCCAATGGGGCTGAAGACATAGCGATCTCTCTCAGGTGCGCACTTCGGACGAGAGCGTTGCGCACCGAAGGCGGCGTATCGAGCTACGAGGGTCGCTGCCGTCTGCGTAACTGTCATTGTAGCGAACGAACGCGATTGCCTGTACCTGGTGGTATGCTACGGAGACTCTAAGCCATTTAGGCGATTTATGAAAAATTCCTGGCTTTTCTCCTTTTTCCCGCCCTGCAAATCTTTGGCCAAAGCACACCCACTCATAAGTTCCTTGTCAGTGGAACGCTAACGGGTCCCAGCGCCAGACCCGCCCCGCGAAATAGGCCTTTCGTATCTGCGCACAACCGCAGCCGATCTTCAATTAGACACGCCCGGCATGAACGGCACACACCTTGCCACCGAATATCGAAACGGAACACAACGGCGTTACCCACCTCATTGACGAACAGCAGTTTCGCTGTGTAAAAGTCTCAAATGCCGAATGGACCGTGAATATTGACCGCGGACGGTCAGATTCTCAATTCGGGCGGCACCCTCTTCAACACGCCCTCGAACGATGTCGGCTTGCCCGGTTCAACCGATGTCCTGAAGGCCCCGCACGGGTGCCGGTGTCTGATGGAAATTACCAGCTCCAGATGCGCATTCGGGAGGAAACCGGAAGGCTCTCGCTCCTCCCCGCAACGCCGATCGCGTTCATTGTCAGGAACGAAAGCACTCCCCAACCCTGGGTAAACTGACCAGTCCGAAGACGAACGACACACTCAACGGATACGCCTGCGTGCCCGCGGCAGAGTGTTCGGTGGCTATCTGCTGGTGGACAGAGACTTTTACGCCAGGATCAACTACGGTCACTTATCGCCTACCGCCTGTGCCGCGCTGCCGGATGTAACGGCGCGCCTGAACATCGGCTCAACGCCACCTTCGACTCGACCGCATTCCAAACGGCCCCACATCTTCGGCGTCTGCTTCACTACAGACCGCGGCGGCAGCATCGTCGTGCCCTTAAACAAAGTTCCGGAACCAACATCTTCATCCAGAACTAAGTGGGACACCAGCGCCCCCGGGGCCACCTCCAGCGAGCGGCGGAATCAACCACCCCCACCACTAACCCCGCCGAACCTCCAGCATTCGCCACTCCAACTCCCCGAACTCCCCGTCCACTCGCGCCCCGGCCTTCACCAAAGCCGCCGAAACCACCGGAATATCCGCCGCCTCAAATCCGCTCAGGATCGCTACGCCCCCCGGCTTCAGAATCCCCACCCACTCCGTCGCGAGTTCCGCGATCCACGCCGGGCTGATATTTGCGACAATCACATCCGCCACCCCCCGCGCCACCGCATCTGCCGATCCCGTAAATACCGGCACGGCCACTTCCGCGCGCGCGAAATTCTCCTTCGCCACCGCCACCGCTTCCGGATCCGTATCGCTCGCGAACACCCGCCCCGCGCCCAACCGGACCGCAACTTCCGACAAAATCCCGGAACCCGTGCCCACATCCACCAGCGTCGCGCCCGGCCGCAAATGCCGCTCAATGGCCTCCAGGCACAGCCGCGTCGTCTCATGCGCGCCGGTCCCAAAGGCCAAACCTGCATTGATCACCACGCGAAAGCGCCCCTCCGGCGTGGGTTCATCGCGCCATTCCGGAATCACGAAGATCCGCTCGCCAATCTCCATCGGCTGCAGATACTCCCGCGCAAACGCCACCCAGTCCCGCGTGTCGGCAGGCCGTGCCTCCCCGCCGAAGCGCTCCAGCAGCGCTGCCTGTTGCTGGTCGTGGTCGAAGAACGCCCGCAACCGCGCCAGATCTTCCCAATCCTCCACTTCCACAATGCCGTTGGACCCCGCTTCCCACAGATCCGCGATCATCATTTCCTTGTCAGCTTGCTTACATTCGAGGTCGATTGAGAACATGGTAGATTCAGATGAAATTACAGGGCATACTGGCGTCGGCCGCGACGCCGTTCGATCACACCGGCGCAATCTATCGCGCCAAGATCCAGCATAACTTTGAGAAGTGGTGCCGCACGTCAATCTCCGGATTTGTAGTGGGCGGCCTCGCTGGCGAAGGCCCCCTGCTTGACGCGGAAGAGAAGCTTGAAGTTCTCCGCCTCGCCGCCCCGCACGTTGTGCCCAGGCCGGTCAAAGGCGCACAGGAGTCTGGTCCCGCCCGAATTCTCATCCTGGACGTCTCCACCGAAGGCGTCCACAGTGCTGCGAAACTCGCCCGTGGCGCTGCCGAAGCGGGCGCCAATGCAGTCGTGAGCCTGGTTCCGCACCAGTACCGCAATCTCATGTACGGCCCCGAAGCGCAGATGCTCTTCTTCCGCGCCCTTGCCGATCAGTCGCCTGTCCCCGTTCTCATCCACAACGCCCCGCAAATCACGGGCGTGGACCTGCTGCCGGACTCCATTGGTAAACTCGCAGCCCACCCCAACATTGCAGGGCTCATCGAATCCGGCACCCCCGCGGCACGCATCCAGCAGATTCGGGAGGTGGTGCCGAAGACCTTCCCCATCCTCGCCGGCACCGAGTCGCAACTCTGGGATTCTTTGAAAAGCGGTGCCAACGGAGCCGTCCTCGGCTTCGCGAGCGTTGCGCCCTACGCCGCCATCGCCATCTGGGAAGCCTTCCGCACGCGTGAAGAGGAGGCGGGCATCGACTGGCAGGGCCGCATCGCCCACCCCTCCATCCTCGTCACCGACCTCTACGGCGTCGCCGGCCTGAAGCACGCCATGGATCTCAACGGCTACTACGGAGGCCCGCCGCGCCTGCCTTTCGTGCCCGTCTCCCCCGATGCTCGCCGTGAAATTGAAGATGCCTTTCGTGACCTGAAAGGTTAGGTCGCTCCAGCGCTTCTACCGGATCGCGACGGTTACTCCATCCTGACTGTGCCTGTCGCCAACCGTAACAACAACCGGCACCGCAGCGCCATCGGGACAGTCATCCGGGATGCGCACATTGATCTGGCTCACCCCTGCAACCAGACTTGGCGCCGATCCGGCATACATCACCTGACCATCTTTACCGCCAAACGATACCTTGACTTGCTGAAGCACACGCGCGAGCTGCGCTCCGCTTAGTTTTCCGTCAGTCTGGGGTATGTCGGAAGCGCCGGTCCCGGTCAGGTAGATAACGATGAGAGAGCCCTTCTTCGCCGCATTGGATGACGCATTGACAACGAACTGCTGGCGGTCAGAATCAAAGTTCAGCACAGCGCCCTGGCCTTTGCCATTCTGAGTCAGCGTAAAGACTGCCGGGGCCGTGGCGCTAACCGGAACTGTCATGACGTTCGACCAAACATCGTTATTCTGAACCTGCACCTGGGTGCTTGTTTTTCCGGCGACTCCAAAAGGAACCACTGCGTTCACCTGTCCCGGAGACACCAGCAGAAGCGCTGCGGCAATTCCGTCAAAGAAAACCCGGACGTTCGAAAGGTTGCTCGTAACGTGATCACCGTCCACTTCGAGTTCATGCGATGCTGCCGTTCCGATATTTAGTCCGAAAATACTGATCACCTGGCCAGGAGCAACAGCGCCGCCAGTAAAGCTCGCAGCGCTGACAATCCCATCGTGCAAAAGGCAGGTGCCGCTGCTCGACGTGGATTCCAGCAGCGTCGCCAGCAGTATCCCGTCTGACCCCAGGGTGCCACGTGCTTCCACGCATGAGCCGGGCGCGATCGCACCGTGTGAGGTCTCGATTGCGGTGCTCGTGCCAACGCGGACGGTACGTTTGCCGATAGTCCAGTCTCCGATGTTGCCGCCCGCCGGAGCCGTTATGACGATGCCTTCCAGATCGAATGTGCCCGCCGTTCCCGCTGCCGACGAGCAATCCGAGGCGTTTTCAGCTTCGATGTTGCTCGCCAGGATGGATGAATCAGCCTGAACTGCTCCACGGACGCTCACACACGAACCGGTTGTGATTGCGCCGCGCTCGCGTTCAATTTCCGTCGATGCGGACACCACAACCGAGCGACCCGAAACTGTCCACGTCCCTGACAGATTCAGGGAGGAAGGAAGCGTCCCCACGGTGCCGATGAACCGCATAGACGGTGAGTTCGCAACGCCGGCCGCGCACGTGGATTTATCGGAGTCCAGCTTTATCCGGCTAGCCTGAATGGACCCATCGCTTTGAACATTCCCCTTCACCTCGGCACAAGCCCCAATTACCACCGAGCTTCCGATGTCGAGTCTGGTTGCGGCACTCGAGTGTACAAGGCGGCTGGCGATTGTCCAGTCACCCGGAAGTGCGGGCGAAGCCGGTATCCTGGTGATGGCCCCGAAGAATTCGATTTCGGCGTGCTGATTAACAGGAGCCGTTGTGCAGCCTCCGGCGCCGGAAATGACGTCCACCTCGCCGGCGCTCCCATCAGTGGTCGGGTTGCCATAGTACACCGGTGCGGTGGCAAAAACCTGCACACAGGAGCCCAGCGCCGCAGGCCCGTTGGTCTGCACGATCTTCGTTGTGGTCGTGACCGTGACGCTGTGACCTGCAACGATCCAGACGCCCACCAGGCCGGAAGACGGCAGTTTCTCCACCGCCCCTGTAATTGTTGGCGGGCTGGAGTTCGGCCCTTTACCGCCGCCATCCTCAGCAGCGCCTGTACCCGCTAAACCAAAGGAGACCAGAAAGCACCATAGACCCGTTCGAAGTATTCGTGACATAATTCCTCCTGTATAATTGCTGAAATCCTGATTTCGAAACTAAAAGATAGTAGTTAATCCTGCCGCTCGCATCGAACGTATCTCAACCACATCGATCGTAGTAGAGAACCGAGGGCAAGATGTACCCTCATTGAGAACGACTTGTAAAACTTGGAAGTGGTAGTGAGAAAGCGTACAGTGCCTTCCGTTTAGCACGGCACGTAATCTGCGAGTGCGTTAGCTCTGCGCCAGAGCGCCCAGGGCCTCACTCACGTGTTGCATGAAACGGGTCTGCGAAGAAAAGACATGCCGCACGATCCCGCTTCGATCGATCACGTAAGTCACTCGCCCTGGAATCAGGCCACCAAACAATCCCGATGCACCATATAGCCTTCGCACTCTGCCCTTGGCATCGCTCAGAAGGGTAAACGGCAGATCAAACTTTGTGCTGAACTGCTGATGCGAGTAGCCACTATCCGAACTGATCCCGATAACCTCGGTGCCGCGCCTGTCGAACTCCGGAAAGTTATCCCGAAACCCGCACGCCTCCACGGTGCAGCCAGCGGTGTCGTCCTTCGGATAGAAGAAAATCACCACCGCACGGTGGCCGCGAAACTGGCTGAGCCGTACAACGTTGCCATTCTGATCGGGAAGTTCAAAATCGGGTGCCGGCTGGCCCGGCGTAAGTCTGCTCATGGAAGCACGGTAAGTCCATGGTAATCGGCATACCGGAAATGATTCTCCACCAGCAGATCCCGGTTTAAAAACTGCCTGTGCAATACCATCGCGGGCGCCATTCCATAGGGTGTGGGCTGGTAATCGATTTCTGCCTCATTGCGCAGCGTGTACTTCGAGGTGAGCTTCGCTTCCGTGTTCACCGTAATGCGTGTGGGTACAAGGTCGCTGTCGCGCAGCCAGATCTGACCCGAAAAGGGATGCTTGTTTTGCCTCTTGTCACGGAATTCGGTTAACCCGGTATCGCCCGAAATCTGCCGGTACTGGAGCACAAATACCGTGCCTGATTCCACCGTCTTACGCCCGGCACCCGACAACTCAAAATCGCCCTGCTTCCCTTTCGTGAACAGCAGCATCATCAGCCCGAAATCCACAGCCGACCCCTGCAGCTGCGTATGCTCAAGATCTTCCAGCAGACGCTTCTTCGTCTCGTCCTCGGCCGACGCTGTCCCTATCGTCAGCGCATGACGAGCCTCGCCGGTCACGGGCTCGCCGTCCACGCTCACAATCCGTCGCACTTCATGGAACCCCGGCGTATCCCCCACTTGCCCGAAGCTGTACTGCGAAACCACCTCGTGCGTCTGAAATACATCCGGCAGAGTGAACGCGATCTTCTTGAGTTCCGCGTTCGGCCCGCTCTTCAGAATCTGCATGTCGCCGCGCCGCCCGCGCTGCGAGAGGGTCTCACGCGCAGTCAGGTCAGGAGCCGAACGAGCGAATATAGCAGCCGATCGCGCCAGAGCCTCCAGCAACTGGGCCGAGTCCGGGTCCTGTGCCATCAGTCCGGAACAACAGGACACAACAAACAACGCGACTGCAGGCCTTCTCACCGAGATTCAAGTCTAAGGCACCAGCTTTCCGGCAACCGCCCGAACGCGTGGGAACCCTCACCGGGCATCCACGCGCACGGTGCGCAACATCACCGCAAAGCTCTTAACTTAAGTTCACCGGTTCATCGGCCGAAGGTCCGTAAAGCCCCGGCACGGGAATCTTGAGCAGGCGCAGGTAAACCCCCAGTTGTGCGCGGTGATGGATCACATGGTTCAGGAACATGGTCCGGTACAGCACCATTCGCGGCTCATCTACAAACACGCGGTCCCCAAACGATAGCTTCCAGTTCACCTGCAGGTCTGCATCGGACGCAGCAGCCATGTGTTCGCGGGCTTCCGAAGAAGTGCGGCTCAGCTCGGCGAGCAGGTGTTCGGTGGATTCAAAAATGAAATCGGGAAACTTTCGTTTCGCCATGTCCATCCCCGGCGTCGTGAGGATGTTCGTGCAGAACTCAGGCAGGCGCGCAGTGTGAAGCGCCAGCCGCCCGATGGGCATGGATTTTTCATCCGGCTTCCACTGCGGATCGCCTTCAGGAATGCGCTCCAGTGTGCGGCGCGTGTTGAGGATTTCAACGTCGAAATCGAGGAGAAGAACTTCGGATATGGTCACGGCAGACAGATTAGCAGAAACCCGCTTCACCGCCGATTGATATCATTCTCCCGAAGCATCATGAAACTCCACCGCCATACCCTCCTCCCCTTGGCCCTCGCCCTCAGCCTCCCCGCATTCGCCGCGCCTGACCATATCAAGACCGCAAACGGAACCATCGAAGGAACCGGCACCCAGCCCTCCGGCGTCAGGCAATTTAAAGGTGTCCCTTTTGCCGAGCCACCACTCGGCGATCTGCGCTGGGCTCCGCCCCAGCCTGTCAAGAACTGGACCGGTGTCCGCCAAACCCAACAGTTCGGCCCGCGCTGTATGCAGCAGCCTCTCTTCGGCGACATGGGCTTTCGCTCGAACGGCATGAGCGAAGATTGCCTTTATCTCAATATCTGGACCCCCGCAAAGTCGGGTAATGAAAAGCTTCCCGTACTTGTCTACTTCTTCGGTGGCG
>JAUZEU010000480.1 GCA_030838885.1 Bryobacterales bacterium
CCACCCTTGTAGGGGTGGAAAGTGTGATCACACTGGCCCCAAGCAGTGCAGCGTGTACAGTGTGATCGAGTGTGTACAGAGAGTCTGTGCAAACTCGAAGCCCAACAAAAAGAAGCACTTGATTGGATTCATGCGTTTCAGTGTGTACAGCTTGATCACACTGGATCGAGTGTGTACAACGAGTGTTATCGAACTCCCCGCTGTACACACTCGTGATCACACTCAAAATGTTCAATTCGGCCCCCATGACGCCTGCGATGCCGGGCCTTCAGATTCGGCCCAGTAGAGGCAATCCGAATTGCGTGGCCCGCGTTCGATACGGATCTTTCTTGCGTCGATATTGCCTTTAAGGAATTCCCGCGCGACCCGCTCGGAAATGCCCTTCGATGCCGCAAGCGTTTTGAATGTCCGCTGCGATACGCCTGGGTTCTCGGTGAGCACGCACCGCAACACTTCGCCGCTGGCAATATACGCCGGCCGCTCATCCATACGGAATCCTTGCCCTTCGTGGTAGTGCAGGAGGATTTCCGGCAGCACGCTGAACCGCGATTTGAAGGCCCGTAACTTCAGTGTGCTGAGGCGCGATGGGTCGCCCATGTTCGACAGGTGATAGGCGACGTCCACCGCGGCCTTGATATCCGAAGAACCCCGGAAATCCTTTGATGTTTCACCCTTGCCGCTGTGGTGTAGCAGGATCACGGTGGCGCCCATGTCTGCTAGTCGCCGCAACGGTTGCATGAAGGCCCGCACTTCGGATGCGGAGTTCTCATCGCATTGCGCGAAGGCCACGAAAGAATCAATCACAATGACGGGCTTTGGATCGCACGATGCCACCCATCCGGTAATGATCGGAGAGCCCGGATCGCAGGGTTCATCCTCACACCAGCCACCCCACGTCCGCACGTTCGGGTTGTCCGTTGTGATTCCGATTCGCGCCCGCCGCTCAACTGCGACGGTTGCCGGGTTCTCGCGGTCCATAATCAACGCCGGTCGTTTCTGCGTATGCAATCCGGCGAACGGTTCGCCATAGCCCACGCGGTCAATTATGGCGTCGGTGAAGGTTGTTTTTCCGCTGCCGGAGTCGCCGGATAGCAACGTGATGGTGCCCGTTGCCAGTACACCTGGCACAATCCAATCAATCTGCTGCCCTGCGTATGCAGATAGCGGCCTGATATCCGCAATGCACCGGATGCCCTGACGTTCCGCCGCTGTTGCTGGTGCCTCGGTTTCCACCGTGGCGCGCGGTTCCCACAATGGCGTGTTGCGCACTAGGCCCCGGAGTTCCGCCTCAGTTCCGCCGGCTTCAATCCAATCCGACACATCGCCCTTTTCAGCCAAGCCAGGCAAGTGCACCACACAAACCGATGCCGCCACTGACTCCAGCAGCCCCGCCACGGCTTCGGCGTGCTTCCTGCCTGGTTCGTCATTGTCGGGAATGATAATGACGTGCTTGCCCGCGAAGTGTGGCACGAGCGCACGCTTGAAGTTTCCTGCCCCGCCGTTGTTGCATGTCGCAACGAGCCCGAGGCGCGAAAGGCTATCGGCGTCCTTCTCGCCCTCGACTACAAAGACCCTCTCGGCCTTCGCCAGTTGCGGCAAACGGTACGGCAGGGGTTCGGTACCGGCAAGCCCACAGATCCAGCCGCCTTTGCCGTTTGTCCTCTGCTGGCTGAAATCTTTCTTGCCGTCAGCCTGAACGGCGAGCCGAACAACGCGATAGGACACCTTGCCGGTACTGTCCTGATAGCTGTATGCCGCTTCGATTGGAAGCCGATTTCCGTTCCGCACGATGAACTCGCCAACAGGGTTGGGCGCCATAGCTTCCATATCCCGCCCAATAATTCCGTATACGGCCGCCTTGGCCGCCCTGAAGTCCTGCCCTGTAAGTTCCATCTGGTACGAGATGAGGTCGCCACCGTGGCCGCACTTGGACTTGCAGTCCCAGAGGCCGGCATTCGGGTTAAGTGTGAAGCTGTCGTTTTTCCCGCCGTGCAGCTTGCATACACCGCGCAATTCGGCCCCTGATTTCTTCAGGTGCGGAAACAGAACCGGAATGACCCGGCTAATCTCTGACGGGCTGAACTCAATATGCCCCCTCAATCGTCAACCCGCTCAGGCTGAGTTCCGCGTGTTTCCTCTAATTGGCGAAGGATTATGCGGAGTTGCTCAATATCGGGCTTCAGAACGTTGCCGTGCTCGTCTACGAGATATAGAATGGTTGTGTTGGACGCGTCCACGTCTGACTCCTTTCGGGAAATGAAAAAGGGCCACCTTTGCCGGGGTGGCCCTTTTACTGTTTATTCCTGGCTTGCTACTGCCTAAAAGATGTGGTCCGGCTGCAGCTTCACGGGTTCAGCGAGCCTCCGATACTCTCCGCACACCGCGTTGTTATGTCCATACCGAACAGGCGCCCCCTGCTGTGTTGCCTTCGAGCTTGGCCCCGTCCATGTCCGTGAAGACGCTGCGCTGCGTTCCCGCTCCGGAATAGCAATGGCGGCAACAGGCCGCAGATATGCCCCACTCGCCCCTTGCGCGAGTTCAATCTGGTTCGATCTAATGCCGTCTTCCGCCTTCTGACGCGACACCCGGCAAATGAGCAGCCCGTCACGTCCGCGAAGGTCGTAGGTATCTCGGCACAGAGTTCCGGTGTGAGCCGGGCTGAGCCGGGGAGATTGGAGACGGCCGACGTCAGGCAGCGACACTGCCACCAGCGCTTCGGAGCCAGTTACTGATCGCTGCGCGAGGGATGATAAATTTCTTTCCAACGCGAATACTTGGGATTGTGCCGTCTCTAAGCCCACGGTAAATACCACTTCTGCCGATTGGCAAGACTCTTAGCTTCCAGAGTTCGTCCGGCGTAAATGCCCGCTGATCGCTGTTTTCGATTTGCAATTTGACTCCTATCGACCGATGGTAGATACTGACATCGAGTGACTAGTCACAACATTACCAGACATTTTATGTCAGGTCAAACATTCATAACAGATTTTGTTTTAGGGGGCGTTTTTGCTACAGGACGACTTGAAAGAATTTCGCCTCAGATTGGGTGAAACGCAAGAAACCTTGGCTCGTAGGATGGGACTTACTGTGCGTACTATTGCACGTTATGAGTCCGATCGGCCACCTACAGGGAATGCACTTCAACGGTTCATAGAACTTGCCCGTGAAACCGGTAATCGAACGTTTGAAGAGAGCTTTTGGAAGCATCTTACAGCAGGTTTGGGCAAGCCCCCGGATCAAGATGAGATTATCGGTGAGCTCGAACGCTCCGCGATTCTGATCCTCGGCCACAATCGCGGCAGGAAAGGGCTCTTAGGAGTTCTGCATAAGGAGCTTTTAAAACTGTTGGCGGACACGCACAAAAGCCCTTCCATCCTGAGGTATCCGGCAGTGTTGAACGCTGATCTCAGCCCCGCTCTTGTTAGCAGAATCGACTATTTGCAATCCGTTATCCTCGATATTGAAAAAGCGCTTTCACCTGCACCCACTCGGAAGGAGAAAGCCTGATGAACGGCTCAATCACGAAGCGCCCACGCACCGGCGGCAGGCCAAGCTGGGGATATTATTTCTTCGCTGGCCACGACGAAACCGGCAAGCGGATTCAGCCGACGAAGTCCGGATTCACAACAAAGAAGGAAGCCTCAGACGCGCTACGCCAGGCGATCCTCGATTTCGAGGCGAAGCGGGATGCCGTTGCGATCGCCGAACTCCCCGCGTTTGGGCCATTCTTTGACCGATGGATGCTGGAACACGCCGGGCGCAAATGTGCGCCAAAGACAATTGAGCGTTATGGCGAGCTCGGCGCGTACGCGATCCGGCAGACGGTGGACATCGCCGGCCAGAGTTACCTGTTCGGCGAAGTCCCGCTCGACAAGTTCGGGCCGATGCAGATGGAACTGATGATCAACGCGCTACTCGATCGGGGTGGAGAAAAGACCAAGACATTTCCCCAGGGTCGCCCATTGTCACCGAAAACTGTCCGACACATCGCGTGTACGGTTCACGGATGCTTTGAGAAAGCAGTTATCTGGCAGTTAATCGCGCGAAATCCAATGGATGGTATCGAGCTTCCGAAGGTGACAAAGAAGGCGCCCAGCGCGATCGAGAAGGGAGGAGTCGGAAAACTGCTCGATAAAGCCCGTGGAACGAGGCTGTATCCATTCATCCTGCTTGGACTTGCCACTGGCGCCCGCCGCGGTGAACTGCTCGCTCTGCAGTGGCCAGACGTCGACTTTGAGAGCGGCCTCCTGAATATCACGAAGTCACTGGAGCAGACAAAAGCGGGACTGCGGGTCAAATCGACAAAATCCGAGAAGCCCCGGCGTTTCGCGGTACCGGCCGCCGCGCTGGACGCCCTCCGGGCCCATCGTGTGGAGCAGGATCGGGACAGAGCGCTGTTTGGTGGCGATTATCAAAAGAACGATCTGGTGTTCTGCCGGCCTGAAGGCGCGTACTACAGCCCAGTCTCTATCGGATGCCGGGTCGCCAGAATGATGAAGGAAGTCGGGCTGGTGGGAGTAAGCCTCCACTCACTACGCCACACGCACGCCAGCGAGTTGCTCAGTAAGGGCGTCCCGATACCGGCTGTCGCTAAGCGGCTGGGCCACGCAAATGCCAACATCACTTTGTCGATCTACGCGCATGCCCTTGAAGCTGACGAGTTGGCCGCCGCGAAAATTTGGGATGACGCGATGGCGGACGTGATCGGGGCCAACAAACGGGAGCCGAACGGGAATCTAGCAAAATCTAGCGCTGGGAAGGTAATAAAACTGGAAGTTATTGAAAAGAAAGCAGGTTAACTGGGGCGGCTGACGGGGTTCGAACCCGTGACATCCAGAACCACAATCTGGCGCTACTACCAACTGAGCTACAGCCGCCATGAACTAATAGGAATTGTAGCACCAGGGCTGCCCGCGATTCTATCTTCGGCCGTTATGTCCACCCGAATTCCCTCCGCCACCGACATGCCCGCCACCACCGCCGCCGCCACCACCACCACCACCGCCATTCCGCGGCGCGGGTGCACTCCGGTAAGAAGGCGCGGGCTGAGACGGGCGACTCGGGCCGGGAGCACCGCCCCGATATCCCGGTGATCCAAACCCTCCGCCGCCGCCTCCCTGGCCGCCGAATCCCTGGCTCCGCGGCGCAGGGTTCGCGCCCGGCTGACGATACGCCGGTTGGTTGTTACTATTGCCGCCGCTGTAAAAACCCCGGTTGTAATTCGGGCCGTTGTTCATCGGCGCAGCCTGCCGCTCCCTCAGGATGGGAGGCGCCACTTGCAGCGACCGCGACTGGCCCCCGAACTGACGACCATCTGCACCTCGGCCATACTGGGGTGCAAACGTACTACCCATCTGCGGCGATGCCTGCGGGTTGCCAAATCTCTGCCATCCCGGCGTCGAACTTGCGCCTGAATTGGCACCAGATCCAAACCGTCGACCCGCATCTCCCGAGCCGCCCTGAAAGCCCCGGCTCTCCAGCGTGGACCGAACGGCGGATTGCTGCTGCGAAAACGGGACTCGCTGTGAACCGGCACCTGGCCCACCAGGCGTCCGGCTGAAGAAACGTTGATTCCCGGTATCCAGCCGCGGCCCACCCCCGGTCGAATTCCTGTCGCTAAACCGAAGATGGTCCCCGCCCGGGGTCACCGGCACCGCGCCGCGAACCAGCGAGGCTCCCTGCAATTGTGAGCCGCCAACCCCCACCCGGTTCCGGAAATAACCCCGCTGAAAATCCGAACCCGATACCGCCGTCACGCCGTTCGCGAACCGCGAATTGCGATACACATTCGTAATATTCGTATTCCGAACGATGTTGATGTTCGTGAAACCGCCGTTCCGCCCACCCCACCCCCCGCGGCCGTACCAGGGGTGAAAGCGCTCATATGGAGCAAGGGGGATCCAGCCAATGTTTCCAAATCCCGCTCCGTACCCGAATCCACCGCCGCCGCCAAAGCCGAAGAATCCAACTAACGCCGGCCGATACCAGCTGCGTTCATAGCGGTGACCGGGGAACCAGCTCCAGCCAAAATTCGTTCTGTAGTACCAGGAACCGTAATGAAACGGAGCCCAACCCCACGGGGACGCGTCCACCCAAGTCCAGCCATAATAGTCTTCCCAGACCCAGCGACCATCCCGATAAGGCGCCCATGAGGCCGCAACCGTCGGAGTCCAGACATCTCCATAGGCCGGGTCGTTATTCCATCGGCCATAGTTGTCCAGATCCTCGGTCCCATACACATCCTGGCTGACATACCGGGGCGACTGCGCACGCAGCAGATACGAATCGCGCTGGTCGCTCCAGCCGTCCCACTGGTCGAGTGCCGGCGCCGCGACGACCAGAAATTCGGGGTCGTCCGGTAAGCCGTGAATCACCATCATGTCGCCCTCGCGCACGCGCTCAGATCCGCGCTGCGTGTTCACCTCCACCTCGCCATGCCGCACCACAACGCGGGTGGAACCGTCGGGCGATACTTCCACCCGCACAGACGCCAACCCGACAGGATGAACCGAAGCAAGTCCGGTACTGATTTCCACTTGCGCATTGCTCTGCCGCAGAACTCTGTAGGTCACCAAACCCTTGGCCAGTTGCAGCTGATAATGTCCGGTTTCAAAATCCGAAATCCGGATCTCGGAATCGCCTGCGAGGCGCGCGAAATGGGCAAAATCCAGTTGCAGTTCGGTCGCGCCTCCGGGTGCCACGGAAACGGAATCACCCACCATCAGTGGCGCGTTCAGCGCAGCCGCGACCCATTCCCCCGAATCGCCGCGGCGTACCGAAGCGTCGCCACTCATTACACTGAGCCGTGCCACCGGACGTCCCGGTTCGTCGGGGGGGCCGTCAGCCTCCGCCCCGGCCCCCGCTTCATACGGGGGAGGCGCCTGCTGTCCCAATGCCAGCATTGAGATCGCGAGGAAACCGACCGCCCAGGTATGAAGTTGCATACGTCAACGTTAATGCAATCCGGCGCCCAAACCTAATCCACTGCAAACTCGATGCTTACGTGAAAATTCAATATATTCACGCCTGGCTGAAAACCACCAGATTGCCTGTATTGGACCAATGGATTTAGTGTCTAACGCTACACTGGGGGCAAATCGGAGATCCCTTGGCAGCACAGACAGAAGCAGTGCGATACACCGTGACGTTCCCCGAACCCCACACGCACTATGCAGTGGTTCAGGCGGTGCTGCCGACCGGCAATCAGGCTGAAATCGAGATATTCATGCCCGTATGGACTCCCGGATCTTACCTCGTCAGGGAATACGCGCGTCATGTGGAAGCCGCCTCGGCTGCGGACGGCAGCGGCGGAAATCTGGCGTTCAGTAAGACCACCAGGAACCGCTGGCGCATCCAAACCGGAGGCGCCCCGGAAGTCCATTTCACCTACAGCGTTTATTGCCGCGAGATGTCCGTCCGCACCAACTGGGTGGAGGATTCCTTTGCGCTCCTCAACGGCGCTCCCACTTTTGTGACGCTCGTGGGCGGTACGAAGCGGCCTCATGACGTCCAACTCGTACTGCCGTCCGCGTGGAAGATGACCATGACGGGGCTCCCTGAGTCACCCGACGGTGCGCCACACCACTACCTCGCACCCGATTACGACACGCTTGTCGACTGCCCTATCCTTGCCGGAAATCCGGTGGTGCACGAATTCGACGTGGACGGCATTCCGCACTACCTTGTAAACCAGGGCGAGGAATCAACGTGGGACGGAACCCGCGCGGCTGGCGACGTAGCGAAAATCGTGCAGCATTACCGCGAAATGTGGGGTTCCCTGCCCTACCGGAAATACGTTTTCCTGAACCTGATTACGGAATTGGGCGGTGGCCTGGAGCACAGCAACTCCGCTTGCATGATGACCAACCGGTGGTCCACCAGCACCAGGCGGGCGTACCTCTCGTGGCTCAGTCTGGCCTCCCATGAATACTTCCACGTCTGGAACGTGAAGCGGCTGCGTCCCGTGGAACTGGGGCCGTTCGATTACGAGAACGAAAACCTCACCAGGAGCCTGTGGGTGGCGGAGGGCCTCACCGACTATTACGCGCCGCTGGTACTGCATCGCGCCGGGATCTCCAGCCAGCAGGAGTATCTGACAGGCGCCGGGAACGGGACCAGCGGATTGTCGGGCGCGATCAACACGCTGCAGACTACTCCCGGACGACTGGTTCGATCGGCCGAGCAGGCTTCCTTCGACGCGTGGATCAAGCACTACCGCCCTGATGAAAACTCGGTCAATACCAGCATCAGCTACTACACAAAGGGCGCAATAGTCGGCTGGCTGCTGGATGCGACAATTCGCAAATCCACCGGCAGCCGTAAGTCGCTGGACGACCTGATGCGTTTAGCTTTTTCGCGCTATGCAGGGGAGAACGGGTACACACCTGAGCAGTTCAAAGCGGCAGCGGAAGAAGTGGCCGGGGTTCCTCTGAAGGAGTTTTTTCAGCGCACTGTGGAATCGACGGAAGAACTGGATTACACGGAAGCCCTGGACTGGTTTGGACTGCGTTTCAAACAGCCGTCAAACGGGACGAAGAAGGCCTGGCTCGGTGCAGACACACGAGTCGACAGTGGCCGCCTGGTCGTGACGAAGTTGTTGCGCGGTACTCCCGCATACGCGGCTGGAATGAATGTTGACGATGAAATTTTGGCGTTTGACGATTACCGGGTCCGCGCCGATCATCTGAATACTCGCCTCGAAAATTATCGCCCCGGAAATAAGATTTCGGTGTTGGTGGCACGCCGGGAAAAGCTGATGCGTATGGAGGTCGAGTTGGGTGAAGAGCCGTCAAAGAAGTGGCAACTGGAAGTACGACCTGATGCCAGCCCTGAACAGAAGCAGAATCTTGCGGCCTGGCTCGGCAACAAATAAATGGGGAGACGCGGCCAGTGGTCCGCGTCTACCAAACCTACTTGAAAATGCAGATTCGGTTGTTCTCCGAATCAGCAATGTATACCACGCCTTTGGAATCCACAAACACACCGTGTGGCCTCGCCAACTCGCCGCGCTGCCCGTTTCCCGCGACTGTGGTGATGATCCCGTCCTTGCCCACACGCCGAATCGCATGATTCTCCGTATCGGCAATATACAGACTTCCATCCGGCGCCAGAGCAACTCCCTTCGGCCCTGACAGCTTCGCATTCCGCGCATCTGCTCCGTCGCCTGTAAAACCCTTCTCCCCCGTGCCTGCGAACCGGTACATCTTCCCGCCCTTCACATCGAGCCGGTAAATCGCATTGCCTTCCCGCAGCGCAAGGTAGTAATTGCCGGCCTTGTCAATCGCCAGCGCTCTGGGCCCATCAAGCGGCGTCCCGTTGAGCGGCGCACCATCAGCCGCCGAGCCTCGTTGTCCAGTCCCGGCCCAGGTTTCGATCCTCCCGGACTTTGGGTCAAGACTGCGGATCCGGAAGTTGAGAATGTCGCAGATCAGCAGGTGGCCATCGGGAGTGAATGCGATGCTGTGCGGCTGCCGGAACTGCGCCTGCGCGGCCGGCCCGCCATCGCCGGCAAAACCTTCGGTACCCGTTCCGGCAACCGGGGTGATTGCTTTCGTTTTATGGTCGATCTTCTGCACGTTGTGCTTCGTGCGATCGCAGAAATAAAGATCGCCTGCCTTGTTGAACGCAAGCTCGTACGGCTCCCCCAGACCATCCGCAACCACAGTCGCCTGATTCGTCTTCAGATCCAGACGGCTGATTCGGTGGTTCCCCACTTCGCAGTAATACAGCGCGCCATCCGGCCCTACACCAAGGCCGTAGGGCTGGTCCATCGTTACGCCGGTAATTGGCGTCATCGTCGCGGCGTGCGCGAGGCAGGCAAGAAACAACAAGGCAATTCGCATTTTTATTTCTCTTGTTTTATTTATCTATTTCTCTATAGAAGCCGCGGCCATCGCGGCGAATGTATTAATCTCGTCCGCGACATCTCCGCCACCATTCGTGCGCTGCAGCAGGATGATGCCGATCAAATCCTTCGCCGGATCGATGAACTCATAAGTACGGTACGCGCCGCCTTTCTCGATCGTTCCGATCGATCCGTAACGGAACGTCCCCCGTGCATCCCGCACAACTTCATACCCCAAACCATGACCGGCGCCCGGCGCAAAGCCCGCCTTGATGTCGCCGGTGAGCGACGTGCCCATCATGTCCGCAGCCGCTGCGGAAAGTATACGGTGACCGTCAAGCTTGCCCTTGTTCAGAATCATTTGATTAAACCGAAGCAGATCAAGCGCCGTGCTGAACAGACCGCCCTCGGGCCCGGGGATGCGGGAGTTCCTGGCTTCCACCTGCGTGGCGCGTTTCAGCGTGCCGTTGTCATCTGTGTACACGGCTGCAATCCGGCTCCTGCGATCCTCCGGCGTAAAGAACGTCGTGTCCTTCATCCCAAGCGGCTGAAAGACCCTCTCGCCCATGAACTGCTCGAACGGCTTACCCGACGCGACTTCTATGATGCGCCCCAGCGTGGCGTAACCGACGTTGCTGTAATTCCATGCTGTTCCAGGCTCGAAGGAAAGTGTGAGCTTGCCGCCTGCGGCAACCTGTTCAGCCAGCGATGCCGGAGCGGTCTCGCGAGAGGGAGGGAACCCGCCGGGCAACCCGGAAGTATGAGTCATCAGATCGAGAATGTTGACCGGGCGGTGCGGTGTTACGGAGGCGCAATCATAGCCGGAACCAGTGCCACACGCAAAGACCTTCTGCCCTTTGAACTCCGGAACATATTTCTCCACGGCGTCGAGCACGGAAATCCGCCCTTCGTCCACCAGCACCATAATGCCCGCGCACGTGATCGGCTTGGTGAGTGAGGCGATGCGGACGATGGTGTCGGTCCGCATGGCTGTTTTGGTTTCAAGCTCCTGAAACCCTACTGCGTCGAGGCTTGCCAGATGCCCGTGCCGCGCTACCAGCGTGACGATGCCAGCCGCCTTCCCGGCATCGACAAACTCCTTCATCCGCAGCGGAATCCGCGCAAGGCGGGCGGCGTCCATACCGGCGGCCGCGGGATCGGCCTTGTCGGCAGCCTGCAACAGGAGGGCGCTCAGCAGCAAAACGGATCCGGTCGATTTCATCATGTGGATTGTATCCCAGGGACGGCGCCACGACTGCAACGCGCTTGCTGACTCCGGTCCGTGCGAATCTCCGGCGCACTGATGATCACTTGCCTTTTATGCCGGAAACGTTTTTCAGCACGGAGCCTTTTGGCGAATCGTTATGAGTAAGTAAGCACGCGAATGGTTGTTACTGTCGGTTCCATTAGCCAGGATCTCACCGAAGTTGTTGATGCCAACGTCCTGCCAAAGCGTCACCTGTCCGGAACTGTTGATCCCATGTCCATATGCGCTACTTCCGCCCAACGTTCCGAGATTTTAAGCGTCAAACGGCGGCGGGGCCCGCAACCAGGGAGAAAAGGGCCCGGAAAGGCCGGACGGCGCGCTTCATGTCAGATCCTTCATGAAACGGTGCAAGGTCATCGTGGCAGACCCCTTGTCAGATCAGAGCTGTACTCCCACGATATTTGCGTCAATCGAATGCTATCAATCGAACCCTCGGAATCCAGCTAAGATAGTTGTAACGGGAGAGTCCTCTTTTCCGTCCAGTGCGAAAAGGTGACGGAATGAAGCGTTTTCTGGCGTCGTGTCTGGCAATCCTCTTAGTGCCTGGCGCAATGACGGCGGATAAGAAGAAGGATCCGCGCGCCATCGGCGAACGCAACGTTGCCCGCGGCCCGAACTTCTACAGCCTGGAAAAAGAGATCGCGCTCGGAAAGCAGCTCTCGATTGAAGTACAGAAGCAGACACGGATCATTGACGACCCGATCATCGCTGAGTATCTGAATCGCCTGGGACAAAACCTGGTTCGCAATTCGGATGTCACGTTCCCGGTCTCCTTCACTTTTATCGACGCGGACGAAATCAACGCGTTTACGCTGCCAGGCGGATTTATTTTCGTCAATACGGCCCTCCTGCGGCTTTCCGATAATGAGGCTGAACTTGCGTCGGTGCTCGCACATGAGCTCGGGCACGCAGCGGCGCGCCATGCGACACGCCAGGCGACGCGGGAGCAGATGATCAGTCTGGGCACAATCCCGCTCTCCATTCTGGGTGGCGTGGCCGGTCTGGCTGTTCGCCAGGCTGCAAGCCTTATGGCGCCCATGGCTTTCTTCCATTTTTCAAGAGCCTTTGAAACCGAAGCGGATCTGCTGGGCATTCAGTATCTCTGGAAAACAGGCTACGATCCGAGCGCCAGCGTCGACATGTTCGAGCGTGTGGAATCCACAGAACGGAAGCAGCCGGGCAGTGTTTCCAAACTGTTCCGCACACATCCGCTCACGCCTGACCGCATCGAGCAGACGCAGAAGAACATCAACCAACTGCTGCCCCTGCAGCGCGAATACGTCCTCAATACCTCGGAGTATGAGGCTGTCCGCGAGCGGCTGGCGATGCTCAGTGCGCAACATAAGGCGGATCCGAAAGAGGGAAACCGCCCTACACTGCGGCGCACTCCAGGTGAACTTCCGGCTGAGACGGACGATCGCCCGTCTTTGAAGCGCTGACAGCGACCAGCGTGCGATAGAATTCATCGCATGCGCCAACTCCTTGCAGCCCTGCTGCTCAGTTCATGCCTGCTCTCTGCACAGATCAAGAAGATTGTTGTGCTGAACCCGGGTCCGAATCAGGTTCAGGATTTCCAGTCTGTGTCACCCAAGGTGAAAATTGTAGGGGCAACCAGTGCCACAGTGCTCACTGAGATAGCGGACGCGGATGGCTTCATCGGCGTGATTACGCCCCAGATGTATGCGGCTTCGAAGCAGCTGAAGTGGGTAGGAATCATGTCAGCCGGGGTCGAGAACGTACTGCAGGTGCCCGGATCGGAACCGTTTAAGAACAGCGACGTGGTGGTCACTAACAACAAAGTTGTGCAGGGGATTGAAATTGCGGATCACGCGATGGCTCTCCTGCTGTACACCACGCGCAGGCTGAATGAGTACGGTGCCAATATGACCAGCGAGTCATGGGTAAAGACGCCGTTCCAGGGAATCGAATTGCGCGGGAAGACGGCTTTGATTATCGGATTTGGCGGAATCGGTCAGAATATCGGGCTTCGCTGCTGGGCATTTGGGATGCATGTAATCGGGGTGGACCCGGAAGATAAGCCGATTCTCTCCTGGGTCGATCGCGTGGTGAAGCCCGATCAGCTCGATGAGGTGGTGCCGCTTGCGGACGTGGTGTTTATTTCCGCACCCGATACCGATAAGAGTCACAAGATGTTTGGCGGGAAGCAGTTCGATCTCATGAAACAGAAATCTTACTTCGTGGCGGTGAGCCGGGGCGGTGTTTACGACATGCCTGGTTTAGTGAAGGCGCTCGACAGCCAAAGGCTTGCAGGCGCCGGCGTGGACGTGACCGACCCCGAGCCGCTGCCGCCAGGACATGCGCTCTGGAAGTTCAAGAACGT
>JAUZEU010000484.1 GCA_030838885.1 Bryobacterales bacterium
TCGTCCTGCCCACGGACGTTTCCGTGCTGGAACCGTCACCAGAGGGAAACACGCTCACTCTGGTAACTTGCTATCCGTTTTATCTCGTGGGGCAGGCGCCCAAACGCTTCATCGTACACGCCGTACAGGTGTTATGACGGTTAACAGACCAGGTCTTCGCGGGTGACTTTGAATCCGTTCAGATTACCCAGCACCGTCAGCGCAATGTCCTCTGACTTAAAGAAATCCTGAGCCACGCACTGCACCTCATCTGCAGTCACCTTCTCGATGCTCTCCACCAGTTCGTCCAAAGAGAAGAATCGCCCGAAGTGCATTTCCTGTCGCGCCAGATTCGACATCCGGCTGGAAGTGGATTCCAGACTCAGCATCAGCGAGCCCTTCAGATGATCCTTTGCCCGTCGCAGCTCTTCGGCCGGTACAGTCTGCTGCTTCAGTTCGGAGAACTCCTTCAGCACGCAATCCACAACTTTTTTGGCAGATTCAAGGGATGTGCCCGCATAGACGGCGAGGCAGCCCGTGTCGGTGTAAGGATTCAATTCTGAGAAGACCGAGTAAGCGAGACCCTGCCGCTCACGAATATTCTGAAAGAGCCTGGAACTCATTCCGCCACCCAACACTGTATTCAGGACGTAACAGATAAAGCGATCTTCGTGCGGGATCGGGTAACACGGAACGCCCAGGCAAACATGAACCTGTTCAAGTTCTTTCTTGGTTTTTAACGCGATCTGCGCGTGAGTGGCGGGCTTTGCCTGGTTGGGAACAGGACCACCCTTCTTCACCTTCTCGAAGCGCTCACCTACGAGGGCCACCAATCGTTCATGGGTGAGGTTGCCAGCTGCCGTTACCAGCATGTTCTCCGGCGTGTAGATCTCGCCATAGTACTGCGCAATTACATCGCGCGAGAGTTTTCTGACGGTCTCGCGAGTCCCCAGGATCGGACGTCCGAGCGGATGGCCTTTCCAGAAGTTCGAGGTGAACGTTTCGTGGACCAGGTAATCAGGATTATCGGCGTCCATCTTGATTTCTTCAAGGATGACGCCTTTTTCCTTCTCAATATCGTCTGCGCGGAATGCCGGGTTCAGCACCAGGTCGCTCAGGATGTCCATGGCGATGGGAAGATGCTCATCCAGAACTTTGGTGTTGTAGCAGACCAGTTCCTTGCCCGTGAAAGCATCCAGGTTGCCGCCGAGGGAATCGACCGACCGCGCGATGTCTTCAGCGGACCGTGTCGCAGTCCCTTTGAAAAGCATGTGCTCGATGAAGTGAGAAACGCCATTCTGTTCGGGCGTTTCCCGGCGCGAACCCGTCCCGATCCACACTCCCACTGAAACCGAACGAACATGCGACATGGCTTCGGTAATGACCTTCATGCCATTCGGAAGGGTGGTGGTCAGAATGTCGCGCTCAGCGATCGAGGCGGCTACTCCGGGCGTAGGAACAGAAGATGCGGATGAATGTTTTACGAAAGATAACAACTTTATGGACCTGATTCGGTTGTACCACTTCAGTCTGACACGGTTTCGGGGGGTCTGACCCACCCCGATGCATGTTAAACTCAGGTAAATGCCGCAAGCTCTTGTAGGAATGGAACTTAGCGAGCTTCAGCACATACTGCCCGAAGGCGAGCCCACTTACCGGGCCGCGCAGGTTTACCGGGCGATTTACAACCAGAAGGTGGCAGATTTGGTACAGATCTCCACGCTTCCCGCGCGCATCCGCACGGAGTTGGCCCAAAACGCGGAGCTCGGTTTACCCTCGCTGGACTCTCGTTACGAATCGATCGATGGTACACGCAGGTACCTGCTGCGGCTCAACGATGGCCGCACGGTCGAGACAGTGTTGATGCCCGAAGAGGACCGTGATACGGTCTGCATCTCCAGCCAGGTGGGATGCCCTGTCGATTGTAAATTCTGTATGACGGCGCTTATGGGTCTGGAGCGTTCGCTCACCGCAGGGGAAATCGTCGGGCAAGTGTTATTTGTCGCCCGTGACAACGGGCTGACCATCTCGCCCAACAAGCCGGATTCCCGCCGTTTCAATATCGTGATGATGGGCATGGGCGAGCCGTTGCTCAATCTGGCCAATGTTCTGAAGGCGACCCGTATTCTGGTCGATCCAGCGGCAGTCGGAATGAGTGAACGGCGCATCACGGTGTCGACGTCCGGCATCATCCCGCGAATTGAAGAACTTGGGAAAGCGGAGGTTCGACCGAAGCTTGCCATCTCACTAAACGCCTCCACTGAAGAGATGCGGCAGCAGTTGATGCCGATCACCCGCAAGTGGCATCTGAAAGATCTCATCGAGGCGTGCCGGGCCTATCCGCTGCGGACCTGGGAAAAGCTGACGTTCGAATACGTGCTGCTGAAAGATGTTAACGATACGGATGCGGATGCCCGGCGCGTTGCCAAAATGCTGTCGAATCTCAACTGCAAAGTAAATCTGATCGCGCTCAACCCCGGCCCCGGTATTCCCTATGAAACACCGCTGCCGGAACGGGTGGCATCCTTTCAGGAAATTGTGCGCAGGTCCGTTCCCTGTTTCATCCGCAGACCGCGCGGCCTCGATATCTATGCCGCGTGCGGGCAGCTGAAAAGAAACGCATGACCATTATCATTCCGCATCATAAGACAAAGCAGGAAGTCGTCGCTCGCATCGACAAGGCGACAGACGACCTGTTCGCCAACGGTATCGGCGGATCGATCCAAATCGTCAACCCGACGAAGGAATGGACCGGTTCGACCATGAAATTTTCGGTCACGGGTCGCATGGGGTTCATTACGGTCCCCATTTCTGGAGATGTCGCCGTCGATGACGTGAACGTGACGGTCCACTGTGAACTGCCGTCGATGCTTAAGAGCTTCCTGGGTGAAACCAAGGTCCAGGCGGGCATCGAAAAGAAGTTTAAAGAGATCGTCTCCGCGTAGCGCGGACACACGCGCGGCCCCTACTTCAGCAATTTGTCGATCTCCGCGGACAGCCCTTCCATGGTCATCGCCTTGTCTTCCGTGCCATCGAAGTCGTAGCGGATTTCCCCTGCCTTGTCAATCAGGAAGAGGTGCGGAAAGTGTACCTGTGGATTTGTCGGGGTCACCCGAAGATACGACGCAATCATCTGCCCGCTGTCGAACACAACCGGCCAGGTTACCTTGTGATCTTTCGCGAAACGGTCAGCGGTGTTCTGGTTGTCAGGCAGGGTGACCACTGAAATCACTCCCAGCTTATCGCCGTATTTCGCCTTGACCTGCACCAGAAGGTCAGCCAGCCGAAGGCATGTCTGGCATTGCGTTGACATGATGTCCAGAATAAGGACTTTGCCGAGATAGTCCTGCGGATCGTGTTGCTGGTAATGCGAGTCGGCCAGCGAGAAGCCGGGCGCACGGCGGTTGGAGTAATCGCCCGCTGCTACCAGCAACATCGCGGCTGAGAGTGCAATCAGAATGCTCTTCATTTCTTTAGTTCGGCCAATTGGCGCAGCGACTCGTTGAACGGTGCCCGCGCCACTCCTTTTTCAGTAATGATAGCGGTCACATACCGATTTGGCGTCACATCGAATGCCGGGTTGCGGACTTCGGTTCCTTCCGGCGCCACGCGAACACCGAACACATGCGTTACTTCCGCCCCGCCCCGCTCTTCTATCGGGATGAACTCGCCGGACGATAAGGTGAGGTCGAGCGTCGAGATGGGTGCTGCCACGTAGAACGGGATGTTGTTCTCTTTGGCGAGCACCGCGACAGAGTAGGTTCCGATCTTATTTGCCACGTCACCGTTGGCGGCAATGCGGTCCGCGCCCACCACCACGCAGCCAATCTGTCCGGCTCGCAGGAAATGGCCCGCCATGTTGTCCGTGATCAGGGTGGCGCGAATGCCGTCATGCTGCAGTTCCCAGACCGTAAGCCGGGCACCCTGCAGGAACGGCCGGGTTTCGTCGGCGTAAACATCGATGTTCTTACCGGATTCGATCGCAGCGCGGATCACACCTAGCGCAGTGCCGTAACCTGCCGTCGCAAGCGCCCCCGCATTGCAGTGCGTGAGAACGGTCTTGCCGTCCGGCACCAGCGACGCCCCGTGGCGGCCCATGGCCATATTGATCTGAATGTCTTCCACTCGCACGAGTTTCGCTTCCGCGATGAGACGCTCACGAATCTCTTCAAACGGCAGATGTTTGATCTCGCTGTAGACCCTGTTCATGCGGTCGATGGCCCAGAAGAGATTCACCGCAGTTGGGCGCGTGCCGGCCAGTTCTTTCGAGATCACTGCCAGTTGCCCGTCCAGATCGGCGGGATCCGCCTGGGCAACACCGATAGCGACGCCCATAGCAGCCGCCACACCGATCGCAGGTGCGCCGCGAATGATCATGGTCCGGATCGCATCGGCCACTTCCCGGTAATTACGGCAGGTAACGTAGGTCTCTTCGGCAGGCAGGCGGGTCTGGTCGATCATGACCACGCCCTGGTCAGTCCATTGAATTGTTTCGATCATTTGTGGAGAAGGGTCAAAAAGAAGGGCAAACTGTTGTATCCGATGTGCATCAGGGATGACGCTTTGGTAGAGCCAGACACATGGCGCACTGTGCCGAATGCAAAGCCGGCCAACGTAATAATCACGCCGCTCTGCCACATGCCGGCATTCTGTGACAAGTGCAGCGCGCCGAAGAGAAGCGATGTCACCAAAATTCCAGGAAAAACACCCATCACGCTTGTCATCACGGGCTGGAGGAAGCCCCGGAAAAGCAATTCCTCAATCACCGGGCCTAAGGGAATGCCGAAGACGGTGATCGCGATGCGGCTCACAATGCTGTCGCCCAACATCTTCTCGAACGGAGTCTGGATTTCAGGCGTGCGCAGCAGGATCAGCAGCATCCCGCTCAGGAACGAGAGCGCCAGTCCCATCGTCACCAAAGTTGCCGGAGAAAACGGATGCGCGACCCAGCCGAGTGACCGGAACAGTGGATGGCCAGCCCAAAAAAAGACTACCTTCAGTGCGGCGAAGAGTATGAGGTACGCGACGAACTCTTCAGCGACTTGCCAGTATCCCAGCCGGGCCCGGTCCTTCAGAACTCCGACCGCCCCAACACCCACCACTCCCAGGGCCGTCAGGAACACGGCAACCATCAGGAAGACTTCGCCGAACCCCCAAAATGGTGTTTCCGGCTCGGCCAGAATTAAAGGTTCGGGACTCATGAATCCTGCTCGATCAAAGCTGCGGCGATCAGCGGAATCATGATTTCGTGATGGCCGGTGAGCGCGTAGCCCCGCCCGCCAGCCTGTGCATGAGGGCGCTCGACAACGTTGACGCGGGGCCGGTAGTGCTGCAGAAAATCGAGATTCACCGTGGCAAAGTCCCGCACCTCATGCCCCAGATTGCGCACGCAGGAAAGGGCTTTCAGGAACACCTCAGGCATTACGACAGCAGAGCCTGCATTGATATAGACTCCCCCACCGTTCATGGCCGCCACCATAGTGCAGAACAGGCGGAAGTCGTGATGGGTGGCGGCTCCCAGTGCTTCGGCGCTGACAGCGGGGTGGGTGTGTGGGGTGTCTGTTCCAATCGCAATGTGGACGGTGACAGGCACTCGGGCCCGCCATGCCTGCACGAGCAAACTCGCAGGGGCATGCTGGTCCGGGGCCAGACTCTGCAGGGCTTTGCCGAGAGCCTCACCAGCGCCCAAACAGGGAACCAGGGCACGATTCCATTCGCGGCCGGTTTCTTCAGCAGCGCCAAAGCGGCCATCAGGAAGCACTGCTTCTACATCTTCACTCGTGCTGCCCACGAGCGCAATTTCAAAGTCGTGGATGGATGCCGAGCCATTCATCGCGAACCCGGTCGCGAACTGACGATGCATCAGGTCGATCAGGACCGGGGCGAGGCCGCATTTGATGACGTGACCGCCCATCCCCCAGATGACGGGCTTCCCCATGGCGCGAGCTTCAGAGATAGCCTGGACCACACTTCGGAAAGTGTCGCCGGCCAGAATGTGAGGCAGACTGCTTAAAAGCCCCTTCACTCCGGAGCCGCGCTGGTACACGCTCGCGAAGTCGTCCTGCCGGACTTTGCCGCCGCGCTCCTTCAGTGAAACTGTGCGCAAAGCAGAAAGATCAATGGGCGCGATGGGATAGCCGCTGCTCATGCGGCCCGCTCCGGACGGAGCAGCTTCCGCAATGCTTCCGCCGTGAAGCTTTTGCGGGACTTCATGACTTGTTCCGGCGTACCCGTCGCGACGATGCGACCGCCATCTTCACCACCATCGGGACCCAGATCGATGATGTAGTCCGCGCTCTTGATGACGTCCAGATTATGCTCGATTACCAGGACAGTATTACCGAGATCGACCAGCCGCTGCAGCACTTCGAGCAGTTTCCGAACGTCTTCGAAATGCAGTCCGGTTGTAGGCTCGTCCAGCACGTAGAACGTGCGCCCGGTCTGTTTTTTCGAGAGTTCCTTCGCAAGTTTGATTCGCTGGGCTTCGCCGCCGGAGAGTGTCGTGGAAGACTGGCCCAGATGAATGTAGCCGAGACCCACATCCATGAGCGTTTGCAGTTTCGGGCGGATCTGCGGATTGGTCTCCATGAGGGGCAGGGCTTCTTCTATCGTCAAACCCAGCAGGTCGGAGATCGAGTGGCCTTTAAACTTCACCTGCATCGTCTCGAAGTTGTAGCGCTTTCCGCGGCACACGTCGCAGGTGACGTAGACGTCCGGCAGAAAGTTCATCTCAATCCGTTTGAGGCCGTCACCCTGACAAGCTTCACAGCGTCCGCCCTTGACGTTGAAACTGAACCGGCCCGGCTTGTAGCCGCGTTCCCGGGATTCCGGGAGCAGGGAGTAAAAATCGCGAATAGGCGAGAAAAGCCCTGTGTAAGTGGCGGGATTCGAGCGCGGAGTACGGCCAATCGCCGACTGGTCAATGCGAATGATCTTGTCGATATGTGAGATACCTGTAATCTCGCCGTGTGAGCCGGGCGCATCATGCGAGCCATAGATCTCTTTGGCAAGCGACCGATACAGAATGTCATTTACCAGTGTCGATTTGCCACTGCCGGAGACACCCGTCACGACGATAAAGCAGCCCAGCGGAAACTCGACATCGACACCCTTCAGGTTGTGCTCTTCCGCGCCGCTGATGCGGATGGATTCGCCGCTGCCCTTGCGCCGTTCCGCCGGCATGGGGATCGCCATGGTGCCGGCGAGATACTGTCCGGTCAGGGAATTCGGGTTCCTGCGAATATCCGCGGGCGTTCCGGCCGCAACCAGCTCGCCGCCCAGACGCCCGGCACCCGGACCGAGGTCGATCACGTAGTCGGCTCGCTCGATGGTTTCGGCATCATGCTCCACAACCAGAACGGTGTTGCCCATGTCGCGCAGAGAGGTGAGCGTGTCGAGCAACCGCTCATTGTCCCGCGGGTGCAGGCCGATGGAAGGTTCATCAAGCACATAAAGCACGCCCCGCAGTTTGGATCCAATCTGCGTCGCCAGCCGGATGCGCTGGGCTTCACCGCCGGAAAGCGTGGAAGCAGAACGATCCAGGCTCAGGTAGTGCAGGCCGACCGATTCCAGAAATTCCAGGCGGCGGCGGATTTCGTCTGCTACACGGCCTGCTATCGCCAGTTCGCGCCCTGTGAACACCCACGAGCGCGCCGTAAGCAGGGCTCGGGAGATCGGCATACCGGTAAACTCGGCAATGGAAAGGCTCTTCACGCGAACGGCCAGGCTCGATTTCCGGAGCCGCTTCCCGCCGCACGTGGCGCAGGGCACGGGGGACATGTAATCCGTCAGCCAGTCGCGGTACCCGGCGCTGGAACTGTTGTATATGTCCTGGAGGACGCCCAGAATTCCGGCGAAGTCACCGCTGCCGCTCAGAAGCTTTTCCTGGGCATCGTGTGAGAGCTTCTGCCAGGGCGTCTTCAGTTTGATGCGAAGCGCTTTCGCAGCTTCCTGAATCTTGACAATCAAAAGCGTGGAGCCTGCCGCCGGGCCCAGCGCGCCATCCAAAAGAGGTTTTGACGGGTCGGCAATTACCTTGTCGGGATCGAAAGCCCAGGTACTGCCCAGACCGGAGCAATCCTCGCACGCGCCATACGGGCTGTTGAAAGAGAACGATCTCGGCTCCAGCTCGGGCACGCTGGCGCCGCACTCTATACACGCGAGTTT
>JAUZEU010000520.1 GCA_030838885.1 Bryobacterales bacterium
CTGACGTTGAAGCGATACCCGCGACGAGACCGACGCAATCCTTGCCGTTCCCGATCAGAACACATGGATTGGCAGCCGGGATCACGCACTCCTCATGACCATGTATAACTCGGGAGCCAGAGCGTCCGAGATCACCGGGATGCTCTGCGGCCAGGTTTCGTTCGGCACCTCCACATTCGTCCACCTGCACGGCAAGGGACGGAAGGAATCCTGCGGGTTGATGAAGCGCTGAAGGAAACCGAAAAGGGCGCCGACCGCATAGGAGAGACGAAGAGCACCCACCAGCAACGGATATGTTTCGATCAGCCCGGAACTGGAGAAGGAACTGCGGACGTGGCTTCAATTCAGGAGCATAGGGGATGCATACCACCTCTCAGCCGTGCCGGCCACAAACGATCTGCTCTTTCCAACGGAAGTCGGCACTCCGTTTCGTGTCGGCAACTATCTCAAGCGGGTATTGAAGCCGATCGGTCGGGGCGCCGGCATCCCGGACATGACCTTTCAGGCGCTGCGGAGGACGTTCGCCACCCACTTCCAGCGGTACGGCTCCCCAAAGGACGCTCAGACCCAGCTCCGGCACTCGAAACTGGAGATGACCGGCTGGTACATGAAGCAGATTCCGGAAAGTGTCAGCGCGGCCGTAAAAAAAATGGATGCTGATATTTGCAGCGTCCATGAGCCGAACAAACCCGTGCCCCAGTCTGACGACCCGATTCAGTGATCGTTTTGTGGGGGTTTTGTGGGGGTAACTTCCGGCGGGTTTACGTCCAAGTGATTGAAAGGTTTGGTGCACCCGGCCTGATTCGAACAGGCGACCTTTTGCTTCGGAGTTTCTGGCTCGTAGCCTATATTGTTGATTCTTGTAGCGGAGCAGAGTGGTTTCGGCTGCCATCGCGTGTTTCTTCGGCGCTTATTGAACCTCTTTTTGAACCCAGGCCGCTGTTTCGATCCTTTGTCCTTTTTCCGTTCCCGCCAATAAATTGCACCCCTCTGAGACTAACCGCAATTCACGGAGCACGGGCATGCTGAGTCGCGCCGGAAAGTATGCTCTGGAACTCTTCGAATCTCAATTGCGGGAGCCATCGATTTCCGTCTCGGCAGTCACCAAATGTGAAGCCGTTGAAGTGGTTCGCCGTCGGCGTGGGGAATGGAATCAGGACCTCGCGTTTGGAGCGCGTCCCTTCATTCTGTGCGGTCTGCCCATTCGTCAGCTCCCGGCGGGCACTTCGAAATACTCACGCCGCAATGGCCGGTTCTTCCTTGAGGTTGTCGGTCATCCCGAGTATGGCGTACCCTTCGGACAGGATCGACTAATTCTGCTCTGGGTAGCCAGGGTGGCGGTCCGCCAGAAGAGTCCGGTCCTTCAGTTCGACAGTGGCGCCCAGATTCTGAATGAGTGGGGGCTCCAGCAAAATGGAAGTCACTACCGGCGGCTGGCAGCCGGATTTCGGCGGGTATTCGGCAGCACGATTTTCTTTGGTACACAGGACGAAAGGGAAGGATCACAGGTCTGGGACTGCGGAAGAATCCACTTCTTTGATCAAATGCGCTTGTGGTTCCACGACGGCGGGAGCGGGACCCTCGGGAACATGCTGACTCTCTCGGAGCCATTCTGGCAGGAGTTGAAGGCACATCCAATCCCGGTGGATTGTGAGGTGGTCCGGTCATTGGCCAATAACCCCGGATGCCTGGACCTGTACACGTGGCTGAGCTGGCGATGTTTCCAGGCCAAAGATCCTGAACGAGTACCCTGTTCGGACCGCTGGGCCTGACATGCCAACTGGGTGTTCAGGAATATGCGCGGGAGCGCAAGTTCAGAGAGCGAATGAAAAGCTGGCTGGAACTGGTGCGGCTTTACTGGCCTGAATGCCCGGCCTCGTTGGCTAAGAACGGGGCTTTCCTCGAACTGAACCGCGGGATGGCTGTGAACCAGAGGAAAACAGCCTGACCAAATTGCTGTCCAACCGATCATACGCGACGGTATTCATATGCCTTTTCAATGCGTTTTCCGCCAAAATTTAAGCTCACTTCTTACAATTTGATTCAATTCGAGGTGGCATCCTGGCGAGCGTTGAAAGTCCTGCGCGCCAGAGCTTGCTGCCCACCGGCGCGCAGTGACGGCTGCGCGCGTTGTACAGTGAAGTGGACCCCAAAGCCTGGACAGTTTTTAGCAGTTGCTTAACTGGAGCGGCGGGTTAAAACAGGAGGCGGCTGGGGAGCCGCCATCCATTCCGGACCTGGTTCGGCGCTCGGGTCGCATCCCTGCGTTGCCCTATCCTCGTGCCAGGCAGTTCGATTGTATGGCGAAAGCGCCTCAGCGTGAAGCGCAAAATGTCCATTCTGGCCCGAAAGCGATAGATCCCGGGGTTTGGGGCGGCGCCCCAAATCAAGAGAGCCCTTTTTTCCTCGCCTCGCCGTTCCGGTAAAGGTCGGCGGGCGTTTTGTAGTTCAATGCCTGATGTGGCCGGTGGTGATTGTAGAAGTCAAAGTACCTGTCCAGTGCTGGTCGGAGAGTGGGGCCGTCCGCGAAGTCGCCGGGATAGATGAGTTCGTACTTGAGTGAGCGCCAGAGGCGTTCGATGAACACGTTGTCGAGGCAGCGCCCGCGGGCATCCATGCTGATGCGAACTCCCTGCTTCAGCAGAGTCCCGGTGAAATCCGCCGACGTGAATTGTGCCCCCTGATCGGAGTTGAAGATCTCCGGCTTTCCCCTGCCGAATGCGGCATCGAGCGCCGCCAGACAGAAGCCGGTCTCCATGGTGTTCGACAGTTCCCAACCGAGCACGAATCGGCTGAACCAGTCCATCACCGCAACGAGATAGAGGAAGCCGCCGCGCATCGGAATGTATGTAATATCTGTGCTCCAGACATGGTCCGGCCTCTCGATGACCACGCCTCGCAACAGGTACGGATAGATCTGGTGGCCCGGCACCGGACGGCTGAGGTTCGGTTTCGGATACAACGCTTCGATGCCGGCGATGCGCATAAGCCGCTGCATGCGCTTGCGGTTGACATGGAGCTGGACGGCCATCCGCCGACTGCCAAAGAACGGATATTCCATGTACAGTTCGTCGAGTTGCCGCAACAGCCGAAGGTTTTCCTCGCTTTCCGGCCGCGGCTGATAGTAGTAGGTGTGAACTGGGGAGGGCCAGCAGGCTGCACTGCTGCCGGATGCTCAGATCGGGATGTCCGGGATCGATCCATCGGCGCTTGTCCTCAGTTGAGCAGGCCAGCTCTTTTTTTGAGAAAGTCCAGCTCTACTTTCAGCCGTCCGATCTGCTGGAAGCAATTCGTCCTTCTCCACGTCGGCCTGTTCTTTGGCATGGCTGTTGGAAAAGATCACGGCAACTGTTCCAGGGCTTGCTTCTTCCAGCCGGCCACCAGAGTAGGGTGGATGCTGAACGTCTGGGCGATCTGCGCAGCCGTCTTGTTTCCTTTGATGGCCTCAATGGCGACTTTCGCCTTCAGGTTGGGGGCGTAATTCTTGCGAGTTCGTGGCATTGATTCTCCTTTCATTGTCAATGCCGCTTTTCCACTTAAGCTACCTGTCCAGAAAACGGGGTCCACTACACCAGGCGCCGGTCCCGTTTACCGAAGCCCTTCGCCACGTGGGGACCCGCATCACGCGGATCGGATGACCTCGCCGGGCGGTAAGGGCGGTCCGGCCGGTTAATCGCGTTTTCCTGGCGGACTCCGTCTTTAGTCGTCTGTTGGGAAGTCGCCGCCGGCGCGATCGCGAAGGCGAGAACAACTGCGAACGTTGGAATGCGAAATGCCATGGAACCTCCGATATCGAATGCAAAGCAGCCTGCATCGGATCTCGCAGCGGTGTCAACGGAACGAATTTCCGCAATAGGGAATGATTAAGCGAGGAAAATTAAGCAAGGATATGTCCGGATCGCGAACGGTAACCGATCTGGACGGAAACCCGCAGCGCCGCTTCGCGCACAATCAGGCTGTATTGTTCCGTCATCTCCACCGTAAAAGCGGGCACCGGCGCGCTGATACTCATGGCCGCGACAGCCTGGCCCGACTGGTCGAGAATGGGCGCCGCGACGCAGCGCGTTCCCTGCACGTTCTCTTCTTCATCAATCGAATAACCGCGCTTCCGAGTCGCAGCGAGGTCGTCGCGGAGTGCCGCGGCGGAGGTGAGCGTGTTCGGTCCGTGCTTCGCCAGTTTGCCGGACAGCACCCTGTCCACCACCTCGGCCGGCTGAAATGCCAGCAGCGCTTTACCAAGGCCCGTCGAGTGCATGGGACGGCGTTCGCCGGTATTGGCATACAGATGCAGATCGCTCGGATTGCCAACGGTATGCAGGTAAAGCACCTGATCGTTGTCGATGGTCGCCAAATACGTGAGCGCCTGGTTCAGGCCCTGCGCATAGCATTTTCGCGCCATTTCCTGCAGCACGACAAACGCGGCCCGGTACACGGCGGAACGGCGAAGATAACCGGTCCCGATCCACAGAGTGCGGCTGGTCAGCCGGTACCATCGCGTTCTGCTGTGCTGCTCTGCCACGCCTGCCAAGCAGAGCGTTTTCATGATGCGGTGTACCGAAGCCACAGGCAGCGATAACTCCGCGGCAATTTCCGACAGCGGGAACTCATAGGGCGGAGACGCCAGCAGTTCCAGCGCTTCGAAGCATTTCAAACTGGAAGACATACTGGCGCGCCGGTCCGCCGTCTTTTTTGGATGCGGGGGAGCGGCGAATGCCATGCCGCCAGTTATACACCTTCCGCAATGCGGAAACGAGGGCAGCCGTGGGCAAACCGTCTGGTCCTACACATATCGGAAAGTATTTTTGCGAAAAAGCGAAACAGCATTCCGCATTGCAGAAAATTATCTTGTGCCTGGGGAATTGCTTTGATATCGTCCACGTCACATGAAACCTTCCCGTTCCCGCACCCCGTCGGCTGCGCGCAACCGGCGCTTCTGCCTGAAGATGTGTTTGCTTGCTGTGATGTGCCCGCTGTTTCTGCAGCCCGGCGCCTGGGCGCAAAGCTTCATGGCCTCGGTCACAGGCATCGTGAGCGACCCCAGCGGATCTGTGGTGCCCAATGCGAAAGTCACCGCGACTGACGTTGCGCGCGGCGTGCCTTTCACCACCACGAGCAATCAGGACGGTGTTTACGTCATCAACAGCCTGATCCCCAGTACGTACAAAATCACTGCCGAAGCCGCGGGGTTTCAGCTTTACAAAGTGGACTTGTTTCCGCTCCAGGCCAAGCAGGAAGCGGGCCTGAACATCACTATGCAGCTCGGAACGTCGGCTCAGTCGGTCGAAGTGTCGGGACAGGTGCAGACAGTAGACCCCACCAATGCAACACTCGGCGGAGTGGTCAATAACAAGGCCATTGTCGATCTGCCAATTATCAACCGTAACGTGCTCACGCTGATGGCGCTCGAGCCCGGCGTGCAGCCTTCCACGCAAAACAATTATTCGAGCAACTTCTTCACCAGCGCCATTCGTTATTCGTTCAACGGGGGCCTCGAATCGACATCGGACTTCCAGCAGGATGGCATCTCAATCCTCAACCAGAGCGACATTCCCGGCATCATGGGGCTCACCATGCTGCCCTCCGTGGACGCCGTCGATGAAATGCGCGTGCAGACCAACGGCTACTCCGCCGGCTACGGCCGCAGCGGCGGCGGCATCACCACCATGGTGACGAAATCCGGCACCAACACCCTGCATGGCACGGCATTCGACTTTCTGCGTAACAACGGCCTCAACGCGAACAGCTTCTTCGCGAACCGATCCGGCGCGAAGATCGCCCCGCTGCACGAGAACCAGTTTGGCGGCTCCCTCGGAGGCCCGATTATTAAGAACAAGACGTTCGCTTTCGGCGTCTACGAACAGAACATCAATAACGCGGGCGCGTTTGGCCTGTTCACCGTGCCCACGGCAGCCGAGCGCAATGGCGATTTTTCAGGCGCCTTCAACGCCGCGGGCAACCTGAAAATTATCAGCAACCCTTTCAGTACTGTTCCCGACCCGAACAACGCGGGGCAGTTCGTTCGCACGCCGTTCCCGGGCAACATCATCCCCGCCAGCCTGATCGACCCCGTGGGTAAGAACGCGGCGACTTACTGGCCCGCGCCGAACCTGCCGGGCCTTGTCAACAACCTCAACAAGACTGCGGTCAGCGCAAACCCTCTGAAGCAGATCACCACCAAGGTGGATCACAACTTCCAGACGAACAAACGCGCGTTCGGCCGATATGCATATCTGTTCAACGTGGCAGGGTCGCCGAACTTCTTCGGCAACCTTGCGGACAACGGCTTCGGGCCGATGACGGTGCACTCGCATAACCTCGCGCTTGGCTATACACAAACGCTGGGCAGCGCTACCGTCGTGGAACTGCGCGCGGGCGTAAACCGTTTCAACGCTCTGCGCCCCAGCAACGGCCTGGGCTTCAAGCTCACCACTTTGGGCTTACCGAAAGAGACCGAGCAGTATCTGCAACAGGGCGACGTGGATGAGTTCCCTGGTATCGGCGTGCAGGGTTACACGCTGCTCGGCAACCAAAGTGGCCCTTACTACGAGAGCCACGAACTGGATTACATCTTCTCCGGCACGCTGATGCGCATTATCGGCAAGCACACGCTGACGGTGGGCGGCGAACACCGCGACTACTTCCTGAATTTCTTCCAAACCAATCCGCTGCTGATGAATTTCGGCGCAGATATGACGCAGGGTCCGAATCCGCGCACGGTGTCGGCGACATCGGGGGACGCGGTCGCGTCCATGCTGCTGGGCACCGGCGACAGCGGCAGCGCCACTTATTACGCACGCACCGCCAACGGGAACCACTACTGGGCGGAGTTCCTGCAGGACGACATCAAGTGGACGAAGAAACTGACCATGAACATTGGCATTCGATTCGATCAGGAGACCGGCACTACGGAACGCTATAACCGGATGGCGGCGATCGATCCCTATGTAGCGAACCCCGTCTCCTCAAAGGTTGCGAACCCCTTCAGTGGCCAGGCGCCGTGGAACCTGACGGGCGGCTATGTATTCGCGGGCAACGGCCCC
>JAUZEU010000598.1 GCA_030838885.1 Bryobacterales bacterium
GAAAACAAGGAGATTGAACATGCCTACACAGACTACGACTACACACACTATGACCACTAAGGAAGTTGCCGACGGGCTCGTCAGGTTATGCTCTCAGGGCAAATTTGACGAGGCCATGAAGACCTTCTATTCGCCCGAGATTGTCAGCGTAGAAGCCGGCGCACCTCCGGGACAAGCTCGCGAGGTGAGGGGGCTTCCCGCCGTCATGGCTAAGGGCGAATGGTGGACCGCGAACCACGAGGTCCACTCAGCCGAGGTTGAAGGCCCGCTTGTGGCGGGCTCGCATTTCGCGGTGGTGTTTAAGCTTGACGTTACGTTCAAACCACAAGACAAACGCTTCCAAATGGAAGAAGTAGCCGTTTACAAGGTCGCGGATGGCCAGATTGTGTATGAGGAATTCTTCTACAACATGTAGAGAATGACTCCGGAGAAGCTGGCTCCTTTGAGAGCGCCAGAGCCGCCGTGTGTTCAGCGGCTCTGGCCTGGCTCATCGCAAGCAGGCGCGTCTTCGTCGCTACGAACGCAGATACGACCGCCAGTTCAGGCGCTCTCAGAATGCTCCGGGAAATTCGCGGCAAAAAAAGTGTTTTGTCCGAACGAAGACCTGGATTTCCAATGTTTTCGATAACTTTTGCAGCCGACGCGGACACTTGAAGATGCAAAGAAATCGGTCAATATTTGGAAGCGCGCCAAATAAGGCCGGTACCGCTGCCGTGATGAGACAGGCAGGCTATGCGCGTCAGTAGCGGCGCATTCCAGAACAACGCGGCTGGTATCCGCGTGTCCCACCCCCGGTTACCTTCGGTAATTTCTCGCGCGCCCTCAACCCTAAACCGCGTCCGAAAGCCGAATACAATGCGCCACCCGCTCTGGCAACTGATCCCGCACTGTGTCCGGAATCGCCACCGCCAGGCCACTATCAGTCGCCCGCACCGGCAGCACATCCCCGGTTTCTAACAGCGTGGCCCGCGCAGCCTTCATATCCTGCAAAACCAGCTCCCGCGGCAACCGGCGCGGCACCAGCGCATAAACGTCCTTACCCTTCGTCGTGAAGAATGCTTCGATATGCGCCTGCCCTGGCTGCGGCTCATCCACCAGCTTGCGAATATCGTACTCGCCCATGAATTCTTTCTCTTCGAACTTCGGCACATTGCCGCTGCTCCACTGCCGTGTCTTCCGCCAGTTGCGCGTCCCGTAAATCGCCTCGCCGTTCAGCTTCAGCCACCGGCCGATCTCCTCCAGCCGCTCTTCCATAATCACCGGAATCCGCCCGTCCGCCGTCGGTCCGATATCCAGCAGCAAATTCCCGCCCCGGCTCACCAGATCGATCAGCATCAGTGTCAGTTCACGCGGCGAATGATAGTCGACCAGCGTCTCGGCCCGGTTGTAGCCATAAGAGAACCCCATCCCGCGGCTCTCCTCCCACGGATGCGCGCCCGTCTGCAATCCCGCCGTATACTCCGTCGTGTAATAGCTCCCGTGCTTGTGCCGCGTGTCCTTCCCCCACCGGTCGTCCACCACCACGTTTTCCCTCGCGGCAGAGTCGTTGAAGAGCCAGGCCAGCAGCTCCGGGCTGTGCCACTGCTCGCTCGGCAGTTCCCACTCGCCATCCGAGAAAATGATGTCCGGCTTGTACCGCGTCACCACGTCTTTGAATTGGGGAAACATATGCTCGCGGACATACCGTTCCTTGTTGGAAAGCCACAACGGGTTGTACCACTCGTACAACGAATAATAGAAACCCATGTGCATCCCCTGCGCGCGCACCGCCTTCGAAAGATCGCCCAGCAGATCGCGCTTTGGCCCCGTCGAAACCGAGTTCCAAGCACGGCCCCACGTTCGGTCCGCCTTCGCGCTCGGCCAGATCGCAAATCCGTCGTGATGCTTGCTCGTCGGCACAATATACTTCGCGCCAGACCGCTCGAACACCTGCGCCCACCGCTCCGGTTCGAACATCTCTGCACGAAACTGCGGCGCAAAGTCCTTGTATTCAAAGCCGGCGCCATATACGCGCTTATGGAAGTCCCACGTCGCCGCTCCGCCCGGCTTGCCCGCTTTGCCCTGCGTCAGCGAATTCCAGTACCATTCCGAGTACGGAGTCTGCCCCTTCAGTCGCGGCGGAGCGAAAGAAGGTACGGAGTAAACACCCCAATGGATGAAAATTCCGAACTTTGCATCCTGATACCAGTCGGGGCAGGGTCGCTTGTCCAGCGATTCCCAGGTCGCGTCATAGCGGGGCGCGGCATCCGCAACTTGTCCGAACGCCAGCGGTGCGGCGGCGAAGGCTTGCAGCAATTGACGTCGTGTCATGACTTAGAAGATATGACAGGCGGGAGATGATGTCCATCGGCCTGCCGCCGCTCTTTGTTACGGGTGCCTTCGCCCAGCTTACGTTTTCGCCCAGCCGCTGCATCTCATTCCGCCCCCCCCGGCGTTCCCGTTCCCGAAGCTGAGCAGAGACATCTGAAAGGCGCCCTCGACCGCTCTGGCAAGCGTCCCCAAACCGTCGCGCTGGCCCGGCAAACTCGCCGCCGCCGGTTTTCTTCGCCGCGCTGGCCGATGACGGCCAGTAGCTTTATGTGAGGTCCCTGGTCTGGCCTTCCGGCCCCCGCTTTCCGTACACCACGCCGGCAATCACCAAGAGGCCGGCCACTACGCCCGCTGCCACTTTCGGCAGCCGGTCCGGTGGAGCGGGCGGCTCATAAACCACCCCGTCCCCGTTCGCCTTCGCCGATGTCTCCACGTACCGTCCATGCGCCGGGAGGTGCGAACGAGGTGGCAAACGCCGTCAGTTCCCCGGCTACTCGGGTCCGCTCAACGGGTCTCCATGGCAGCAGGTGAGACTCGCCGGCTCCAGTCCCGCGATCCTTTCGGCCGACACCCGGGCCCGCGCCCAGTCGGAGGTGAAGGGTGCCCTCGTGGAGTAGCTATGACGCAGGCGAACCCTCCGGAGAATCTCTCAGCGTTACTAAACTCGCCGGGGACGCCTTCTCCCCAGAGTGATCAATGTATCGCCATTTCTTATTGCCGAACACGGGTGCTTGTCCCTCCAGAAATTCGGGTCCAAACGAATAGCGCGGTGCGATCACGATTGTTCCCGTTCGGTCCATGTAACCTACCAGAGGACGCTGCCGGTTCGGGCCGAAAAGATTGGGAACAACGTCGCGTTGTTCGGGTTCCAAACATGATTCCAGAAAGGGTCAGACGATGTGCCCGCCAACGGACATTCGGGGACGGAAATGCGGCGTCACCTGGAGATTCCAGTTGCGAAGACGACTTAGGGGGACCAATCCGACCGGAGACTACGGAGTCTGAAGCAATCCAGGAGAGGAGTGGGATCGAATATCATGGTACGCGCGGCCTGCAGCGCAGCCGCGAGCGGATAAGGAGCGAATATGTGCGATCAGGATCATTTTGACGAGGACCGGCAAGAATACGAGGCTCGCGGTTTGGTGACACGAAAGCAATTCGGCATCATGCTGGGGGCAGGCGTGACCATGATGCTGCCGAAAGTCGCGAACGCGGTTGCCGTATCCGAATCGGAAGTGAACGTAATGACGCCGGATGGCTCCGCAGACTGCTATTTTGCTCATCCGGCGAGCGGCACGGCTCCAGGTGTTTTGATCTGGCCGGACATCTTCGGGCTGAGGCCCGCGTTTCGCCGGATGGGGAAACGGCTCGCCGAATCGGGCTATTCGGTGCTGGTGGTAAATCCGTTCTACCGGGTCAAGAAAGCTCCCACTGCCGAGGGAGGCTCCGCAACCGCCATTCAGAGCCTGATGCCGCTCGCGCAAGGTCTTAACGAGACAACGAATATGACCGATGCGAAGGCGTTTGTCG
>JAUZEU010000612.1 GCA_030838885.1 Bryobacterales bacterium
CGCTGAGCCGGAAATAAGCTACAGTCAGCCCGATCGCCATCATCATTGAAAACACGGCGGAGAAGATCTGCGCTCCCATTACGATCCGGTTCCTGAAAAAAAACCTCTGCGGTACCGGCCGCGCCAGGGTCTTCTCCACAAAGACTTTTTTGTCGAACAGGTGCTCCAGGAAAAAAAGCGGCAGGCGGGTGCGCCCGCGGTCTCCGATAACAGCCAATTCTGATCCGTCAGCAGCCGTTCCCGGTTCGGAAGGGAGGCCGGAGAAATAGACTCCCCGGAAGTAATGCGAATCCCGATAAGATACCGGGACAAATAGTTGCGTCAAAAAGTTGCGCAGGGGATCGCGCAAAGTCTGGAAACCGGCGGGGAATCGGAACAGATCGTCTGCTCTGATCATCGTCCGCTCGGTGCCAAAGAACTTTAGCTGGTGAGCCCGCAAAGTCCTGTGCAGCGTGGTCAGCGCCTCATCCACCCAAACCCACGTAAAGACCGATTCGAGCGTGTGGTCGTTTGACCAGCCGAACATCTCCTTCTTCAGCTCGGGGTCCGTCTGTTGAATCTCCTGGCAGAAACTGCCAAAGCCACGAAGGCTGTCGCACTTGGTTACCAGCACATACACCGGAAGCACCAGACCCGCCGCCGATTGTAACTGGTCGAGTTTGGCCCTGATCAGCGAGCCCTTTGACGCGATATCGACCGTGCTGTCCAGCAGTTCCGCCGCGCTGATAGTCAAAACGACGCCATCAAGAGGTCTTGCCGGTCGATGGCGATTCAGTCGCCGCAGCATTTGGTTCCAGCCGCTCTCGTCCGATTGCTCCCCGGCCCCAGGCCCCAGCAGCAGACTTCCGGGCGCGTCGATGACTACCCCATCGTTCAGAAAACCCCAGCCGATCCCAAGACCTTTGAGGGAAACATCTCCAGATGGGGACAGCGCCCCCGACGAAAGACTGTCCAGGATCGCCGTTTTGCCGGAACCGGGCGTTCCGATCATCAGAATCCAGGGCACGCGGTACTGGAATGAGCCGCCCAACACGCGTTGTCTCAGGCTTTGCAGGCCGGATTCGAACGATGACTCCACTGCCGAATCCCTTGATGCAATGAGGCTCCGCTGCGGATCCCCAGGCACGGAAAGCTTACCGGCGCTGCCTTTCATCGCCGAGCGCAGAACCAGGCCGGCCACAACCAGGAGCACCGCAACGAGAACTACGCCCGCCAGAATAATCCAGAGAACGGGCCCCGCGGAGGTCATTTCTTCTCCCTCCGGGTGCCCGTCGCCGCCGCCGGTTCCGCCGAAGCCGCTGCGGAGGTGGACGCCTTCGCGAGCCCCTCCTGCAACTCGAGGCTCAGATCGCCGCTCAGAACCTGCCACAAACCAGTCGAAACCAGCAGCCAGAAAAGCACCACCGCTCCTGCTCCCAGCAGCCACTTACCCGGTGCAGGCAAACGGCGCGCCAGGCCTTCGTGAACGGTGGAACCATAAGCGTCCGGAAACAGATGCGCGTTCGCATCCAGCAATCGCGGGTTTCTAAGCTGAATCAGTTCGAAGAGCCTGACCCGCAGACCCCGCAATATCGCTTCGCCATCCGGCGTTCCGGCATACTTGCCACGAAAGCCCAATGCCAGCGTCATAAGATAGATCACGGCCAACTGGTCAGTAGAGGGGTCGTTGCGGGACATCAACAGCGAGAGCTTCTGAAAGAACACGTCACCCGCGGAATGGGTGTGAAACAACCGCGTTTCGAGCAGATGCGACAGCCAGTATTCCGTTCCCTCCCATCGGGGGTGAACGAAGACCTCGTCAGCCTGGGCAGCCATCACGAATCTCGCTTCCCGTTGCAGCATCGCCTCGATCGGTCCCGCATGAACCATTTCCTGGGATTGCCGGTCGAGAATCGCCGCAGCCTGCCTCCAGATCTCCTCCGGGCGCCCGCCCGCAGGTATCATCTCGACCGTTCCCGCAGGCAGCAGGGCTGGCGTCCTCGCGGATGTCTTCAGCTCGATAATCTCGAGATAAAACGCCTGAAACTGTTCCAGTATCGTGAAGTACTGCGAACTACCGTTCTTGCCACTCACTGCAAATTCAGCCTTTTCCGCCATTTTTTCCGGCATGATGCTGGCGCACAAACAGGATTGCCTCGGATGGCATCGGGGCGTCGCCGATCAGATACAGTTTTTCCCTGAGATTGAGTGAATGATCCCCTTTATCGATGGCAAACAGCAACACGCCCGCGGGCGGCGTCAGATCTGGCGGGTCCTCCCATTCACTCCGCCCCGCGCCCCGCACCCTGTTCTCCCGCTTCGTCGCCACATCGCCGGAAGCAATCAGGCATCTTTCTCCCCAGTCGAGAATCGTCCTTTTGGTCTGCCCTGGCCCCGTTCGCAGCCCGATCACCAAGGAGGGCCATTGCGTCTCACTCGGCTTGTAGTGCATCAGCGCCTCGCTCGGGGTTAACTCGAAGCCGCCGATTGTCTGTTCGAACCGGTAAGGCACCCAATGCTCCGAAACTCCCTGATTGACCGACGTTTCTATGAAAGCGGCGACCTTCCTGAAGGACTCGAGTTGGTTCGAGTGATCGTAAGGATCGAAGTGCGGGGGAGCCAGTTCGTGTCCGATCAGGGCGACGTGTCCCGCTATGGCACAGAGCGTCAGATACAACGGGAAGGGATGTCCGCAACACGCCCCCGATTCGCCGCCCGCGTTTGGACTGCCCGCATCCGAACGCGATAACGACATGTTCTGCCCGGCAATTAAGTGAGCTTCCAGGGCCGGAAGCCCCGAGACAAGGCTGCGCAGACGGTCCCGCAATTCGGGTACCCCCGTAAGCGCCTGCGCCGGATTCCTGATCTGAGCCACCAGAAAGCCTATCTTGTTCCGAAGCAAAGAGACGATCCTTGTACAGATTTCAATCAATCCCGAATCTTTGGGGACATTGAGCCAGGCCGGCTCGCCTTCGTTTCGGAAATCTGAGGAGTACCGTAGTTGCAGCAGCGGAATAGACACGAATCGCGAAGGCGGCTTCCCGGAGTGGAGGCTGAGCACAGGACGGAGACGTCCGATCGCGCCCGTCCCTCCCGCGGCCACAGGCTGGTACCGCGCAGTGGAACCCTTCCAAGCGAAATCACGCCGGGCTGCTATGGCGAGGTAAATAGCCTGAACGGCTGGAGGACTCGGCTTTTCCAGGACCAAAGCCGGGATATCGCTTGCTGCGGCATTGATGGCCGTACCGTCCGGCATTACGGCTTCCAGTTCCGTGATTTCAACTTTTCCCAGAGCGAGGGCGGTTTTATCGTACCGGATCCGCCTTACTCCCCACCCGAACGGCTGCAGCGTCGCCATGTTCTGCTGCAGCATTTCGTAGCGCCCGCCTAGTTCGAGGAAGTGCCCTGGCGTTAGCAACATGCCTTGGTCCCACTGGATCGGATCGGGGATTTTGCTGGTTTCTTCGTCCATTAAGATCGGAAGGCTCCCTGGGCTTGTCTGTTTATTTACTGCCTGTAAAGACCGTGAGATCGTCCTCGCCCAGACGGATCGTGGTTAACTTATTCGGCTGCAGTTTGGCTCGGTGCGGTCCAGGGCTAAAGTAGTTTGCGAAAACCAGCACGGTGGCGCTGGACGAGATTATCGGCAGCGCAATCGGGAACGGCGCCGGAAGTTGCAATGACGGTACCGGTTGACCCGGCACCCATTCTCCGCTAGTCACATTGAGCACCCCGGGCTTCGAGTAATCGCGAAGATACTGCTCACGCTTTTGAAACCAATCCGCCGCAGTCAGCTTCGAAATCTCCTTCCCGAGATCCTTGTCCGTAACGCTGACCAGATCTAAAGCAACCGGATTATTCCCGTTCGCCCCCGCCGTTATTCCCACCTTTATGGTGAGTTGCCGCTTGGCGCAGGCTGAAGTCAGTACGATTGCCAGCAGCGCACAAAATCCAAGACGCCACCGTGCTTTAATGGAGGCACTGACTATAAAAATTCCCGACAATTGTTGAAGCATAACATGATCGATATCCCCGTCTCCCCGGTACTAAATTCCCGTTCTCGTACGCCGGTTATCCCTCCTCCGAATATATGTGCATAGAGTTGTAATAACCGTTCCGCCCGCACTGAATATGGATCCTGGCTGTGCCTTTATCTGCCTTGGTGCCGTAGCCCACGTCATAATCTTCCGTATAAATCAGATCCCATCCGCGGCCTTCGGCCATTTGGTCGTGTATCCGGGCCAACTACTCTCGATATCCTTACTTGATGCTGGTCGAAAAGGGTATCGGTTCCCAAAGTCAAACGGTTTGTCGTTGCCGCATCGAACGCCAGATCCTTGCTTGCTTTGACAGTTTTCACTGCCTCCAGCGGATCCTGAATACCCTTACAGTTGTAATATTTCGTTCTGTAAAAGTTTTGATAATAGTGGATTCGCCGCCCGTCGCGATACGTAATCGGGCACCTACGTCGCCTGTATACTCGTCCAGATTGTATTACTTTTTGTCGCGAGGCCGTCGAAACGCTCGTGGAAGCCACGGTCGGCGTGCCTTGTGGCCGGTCCGGGCAGAGCACTTGTGATCCTGCTGCCAAACGAATATTTCATGGATTCTGAGCCTAGATCCTGCCACTTGATCCCGAGGTGAATCGCTCGGACGGTTGAGAGGGCGAATGCATCCTGCTTTTCGCGTTACACGACCAGCAACGATCGCAGGATTCGGTCCGGCCTGACAGAAGGGGAAAGGTATTTGTTTCTTTGAGAGCACTCACTGTACACCTCAATGCTGATGTGGACAGGCCCGCGCGAAAGGACTGGCGAGGACCCTGTTGAGAATGCTCCGCAGCTACCTGCTACTGGCGTAGTAAGAACTGACGGAGTTGCGGAACGGTGAAGTACGGCTGGAGCCATCGGAGCCATTTCTTTTTTTGTGCCGAACTCGCGCTCCGTAACCGTTTTCAAGGGAATAAATCGGTGGTCTGAACAGAGGCTGTTGAAGTATTTGCTCCAAATTTCGAAGCCGTCAAAACTCGGAACTGCGAATTGGCGCCGCCAGCGCGCGAATTTTCTGAGTCTGGGCAGATCCATGTCCCCCTCACTGCCCCAGGGGCATTCCTGTTCCGTATTCCGCCCCAAGGCAGTTTCACCGGTATGGTAGCCGCCGACCAGGACCGCGATGGCTGGACCTGTATCTTTGCACCTACTGATTCTTCCGCGACGGCTCTGAATACCGCTATCCGGCACCTTAGTAAGTATCCCCCGGCAGAGCCGGGGGCTTTATTTTGTGAGCCGCTCAAAGCGGCTGTTACGGGGTCGCTAACGCGGCCCCGATGATTTTGGCCACCTTCCGGTGGCCGCTCACAACTCCAG
>JAUZEU010000633.1 GCA_030838885.1 Bryobacterales bacterium
CCTGAGGATGAAGTGTACATCTGCAAGCGGAGGACTGCCTGTGGTTGAAGCGGTCATGCTGTGGAACGAGCCGAACAACCTTTCCCACTGGAATTTTGAAATCGACCCTGGCTGGACAATTTTTGCCAACATGGTGATTGCTTCATCGAAAGCCGTTCAGGCAGAGCGGCCCGGGGTGAAACGCGTGCTGGGCGGGATCTCTCCTATCGACCCCGCTTTCGTTGGCAACATGCAGACGCAGCATGTTCTGGATAATGTAGACGTTGTGGCAGTCCATGGTTTTCCGCTCGATTGGAACCACTGGTCGATCAACGAATGGCCTGACAAGCTTCAGGAAATCCGAGCCGTCACAGACCTTCCGATCTGGATCTCTGAAATAGGTGTGTCCAGCTTTGGCGCGGAAGAGGTACAGGATTTCGGCTTGCAAAGAAGCGCCGATATGCTGAAGGGCAAAGTAGAACGTGTACATTGGTACAGCCTGTATGATCTTCCGCGCGCCTGGCCGGCCACGACCCGGCACAGAGAGGCAGAAGGCTCCTCGTACTATCGGCACTTTTACATGGGCCTGATGAAAGAAGATGGCGAGCCGAAACTAGCGTTCCGGCGCTTCCGCGATTACACCCCTGACTTCGGCATCTGCCAGTGGTTCCACTTCGAAGATCACCGTCTGGATGATACCGTGGATTGTCTCAAACAACTCGGAGTTACCCGGTTGCGTACGGGTCTGAGTTGGGCGGATAGCTTTCGGCCCGACGCTGAGCGTTGGTTCGATCGCCAGATGAAGAGCCTGGAACCCTTTGACGTGACCCTCACCTTCTGCTATACGCCTGAGCACTGCGGCATTCTTCCGAACCATACCAGTCCGCCACGCGAGCCGGGGCAGTTTGCCGACTTCTGCGCACAGATGGTCCGCCGATATGCCTGACCCCGCTACAAGGGAAAGCAGAATAATTCTGGTACGTCACGGAGAGACAGAGGCGAACCGGCTGGGATGTTTTGCCGCTTCAGATGAGATTCCGCGTACGCACACGGGACGGGAGCAGGCCAAGACGCTCGCTTTTTCGATTCAGCAGCAGTTCAGACACGGGAAAATCTTGTCGAGTGAGTTCCTGCGTGCACGTCAGACCGCAGAAATTATCGCGCGACAACTTGGGTTGCGGGCTGAAGTAATTACCGGTATCCACGAAAGAGATTTCGGCACCCTGAAGGGACAGGCATATCGGGAGATGGGCCGGATAATGCAAAGCGACGCCGACTACGATCCCGGAAAACGCTGGCTCTGGGCACCGAAGAGCGGCGAAAGTCTGGAGAGCGTGCGTCTGCGCGCAATCGGCGCATTGCAGGAGATCCAGGCGTTCTGCTCAGGTGAGGACGTTGTGGTTGTTAGTCACGGTGCAGTTATGGAATCGGTCGCCGCCCACCTCTCGGGAGATTGGGAGAACGCCAGCGTACCGCAGAACTGCGGCATGATTGTCGTCGAGCGCTGCCGGCTTTGAGTGAGCTAACTGCCCTGCAGCATCGGCTCGCCCTGATGTGCCACGAGTAAGTCATGCATGTCGTTGGCGTGCTCCTCTTCGTTGGTGAGGATGGCTTCCAGCATCACACGGGTAGTCGGGTCTTTGTCTGCAAAGAAGCGGATCAGTTCGCGGTAGTGCTCGCAGGCAATGCGCTCAGCCACCAGATTTTCCCTGATCATATCGACCAGGTTGCCGCCCTCTGAATACTGGGAGGCGGAGCGCGATGCCAGGCCCTCCGGATTGAAGTTGGGTGAGCCTCCAAGCTGATTGATGCGCTCGGCCACCACTCGCATATGCTGCTGTTCCTCTTTTGCGTGCTCTTCAAATTCATCTTTAACACTGTCGCTGGAGATGCCTGTGGCGGTAATCGCATTCATCGTGTAGCGAAGTACACACACGATCTCAGTAGCAAGCACGGTCTGCAGAATCTCGATCGCCTGCTTCACATCGCCTTGATAAGCGGGTGTGATTGCGCCCTTATCAATGCTTTGGCGCGCTCGGGATCGCAGTTCCTGAACGTCCGTGAGGAAGGGTTTCTCGCTGGTCATATGGCCATTCTAGGAGGTTTTCGGACGACCCAGTGCCATTCCAATGTCGGGTTTCATACGCTCTCTGTTGCGTGGTGATGCCGGCAGATTGAGAGTGGACACGAACTCGCTAATCGTATGGGCAATGGCACGAGGGGCATCTCTCAGCGCGGCTGACTTCATTCCGGATAAGAGAACTCTTCCTCTGCTTCAAGAGAGGGTACAGCATTGCCGCGGCTGCGATCTGTATCACCACGCCACCCAGGCAGTTTTCGGCGAAGGACAACCCACGGCGTCTGTAGTATTGATTGGAGAACAGCCGGGTGATGAAGAGGATCGCACGGGTCGGCCATTTGTGGGACCCGCCGGGCGTTTATTGGATCGCGCTCTCCAGGATGCCGGCATTGATCGCACCGCCGTTTACGTCACCAACGCCGTAAAGCACTTCAAGTTTGAAGAGCGCGGAAAGCGCCGAATTCACAAGAAGCCTAACGCATCGGAGATAAGGGCCTGTCGTCCCTGGCTTGAAGCTGAGATAGAGTTGATACGTCCTGAGATCATCGTCTGTCTGGGGGCCACAGCGGCACAAACAGTGTTCGGGGCCGCTTACCGCCTGACCAGGCAGCGCGGAGACTTCATCCAGCATCCGTGGGCGATGTATGCCACCTCCACCATCCATCCCTCGGCCATCCTCCGTGCGCCGGATGCGGAGCAGCGCGCTCTCGAGTACGCGAGATTCCTGGAGGATCTGAAGAAAGTACGGGCAGTCATGCAGCACGCAAGACTCACTCCGTCAGATTCGTAATCGGCACCTTGCTTTCAAACTTCACCTGTCGCATAGTGCATTGCATGGGGTCCTTATCGGGACGCCAGCGCAGAAGCTTGGTCCCATGGCGGAACCGAGACCCTGTGAAGTGATCGTACTGCACCTCAACGACTAACTCAGGCCGCAATGGCTCCCACTCCGCCGACCTGTCCGTGCTCCAACGGCTCGGGCCTCCAGGCGCATTCCCTGTGAATCCCGGCGGTTCAATCAGCTGTTGAACCTTCCTGGTTACCGCGGCACGCTCGGCTACCGGTATGGATGATGTAAAGCCCACGTGATTCAGCAACCCGCTCTCGTCATACAAACCTAACAGCAGCGAGCCAACCACGCTCTTCCCGGATCCGTACCGAAATCCGCCCACCACACAATCGGCGGTACGCAGAGTCTTGACCTTCAACATAGCCCGCTCACCCGACATGTACGGCTGGTCTACCCGCTTGGCTATGATGCCGTCCAGTTGGCCGCGCATCTCCCTAAGCCATTCCTTCGCGAGTTCCTCGCTCTCTGTGGCACGCGACAGAACGATCCGCTCAGTGCTCTCCAGGAACGCAGCGTGAAATCTCTCAAGCCTCACGCGGCGCTCTTTCAGGTGACAGGGAATCAGGGATGAACCCTTCTCGTCGACCAATAGATCGAAAACGACAAACTGCGCCGGATGAGTATGCGACAACTTCTCGACCCGGCTCGCAGCAGGATGGATCCGCTGCAGAAGGTCGTCAAACGACAGGCACCCGTTCACCGGTACAATCAACTCACCATCCAGCAGGAACTTCTTCGCCTTCACCTTCTGCAGCGCGGCTACAACCTCCGGAAAGTATCTCGTAAGCGGCTGGCCCGCCTTAGACTGAAGCTCTGTCTCACCTCCATCGCGAAACGCAAGGCACCGGAAGCCATCCCATTTAGGCTCATACTCCCACTCTGGCCCCTTCGGGATATCGGCTGTGATCTTCGCTTCCATGGGGAGAAATGGCAGTGTTACCGGAAGGTTCACAGCACCGCCTCCAGCCTGACCCGGTTCTTCGCTGACAGGAGGGGCGCGTACAGATCGCCCACTGATTTCAGGCGCTCGGGCGTATTATCGAGCCGGAAGTCCTCAATCCGGATACCGCGCTCGACTTCTTCCCAGGTCACCGGCGCCGACACGGGAGCGTTGGGTTTCGGCCTGACCGAATAAACGGATGCCAGAGTCCGACCCCACGCATTCTGGTTGTAATCGACGAGAACATGATTGGGAGGCCGCTTCGCGACGCGATACTCGGCGGTGATACTTTCCGGATGCTTGTCGGCGAGTTCCTTAGCCAGAGACTTGGCAAACGCCCAAACCTGCTTTTGAAGCGGGCCGCGCACAATCGGAACGTAGATGTGAATGCCGCGCGATCCGGTTGTCTTGGGGTAGCAGGAAATCTTCTTTTCAAGCAGCGCGTCCCGAATGATCAACGCAACCTCGAGCACCTGCTGAAACTCTGCTCCGGGAGTGGGGTCCAGATCGAAGTGGAGGTAGTCGGGGCGGTCCACGTCGTCGCACCTCGCGTACCACGGATTCAGATCAATGCACCCCAGGTTCACCACCCATAGAAGGCCGGCAAGGTCCTGGATGACAGGGAAATCCACCAGATTCGCGGAGGGATGCAGAATTTCGCAGACAGGTACCCATTCGGGTCGTGGGGCCGGTGCCCGCTTCTGGAAGAAAAACTTACCGTATGCGCCGTCTGGATAGCGCTTCATCACCATCGCGCGATTTATCAGATGCGGAAGCAGAAAGGGTGAAACATCCGCATAATATTGCAGCAGATCGCGCTTGGTGATCCCCGCTTCCGGCCAGAACACCTTTTGCAGATTGCTGAGATGCACGGTCTCGCCCGCGGCAATCTCAATCTCCACAGCCGGCTGGCCTGCAGGGATTTGGATTCCGGGCGAACGCCTCCCTTGCAAGGTCGGTCGCGTCGCGGATGCGCTCATCACACCTGTATGCGCCTTCACGTTTACGCCTCAAGCAACCATATAGCCATTTCACCGGTCACTTCTGCGTTCCACCCGGCGAACGATGAAATGGATCAGAGACGGTAAACGGGACGTCTTCCCGATTCGGTCCCCGAGCCCTCCAGTCCTCCTGACTCGCCTGATCGGCCACCCACAACGGCAGACTCATCAGGAGGTGCTCGCTCAGCGTGAACGCTTCAGGTTCATATAATGTTCGGCACCTCTGCAGTTCCGGCCAGGACAGCAGCGACGGTTCGTACAATCCGGGTTGCGACGAGATGATTCCCAGAATCTCCGAAAAATCGCCTTCCGACATCCGCTCCCCAGCATTTGCTTTCTCCTCTGCCCCGAATACAGCAGCGATGTCTGAAATTGCGTGCCGGGCCATAGCGAACGTCAGTTCGGCCTGCTGTCTCACGTCTCCCCGGGAGCACAACCGGATCACGGCCGCCGAATCCGCGATGCATATCAGAGTCGTGAGCCATGACTGATTGGGATGCTGCGAGCGAAAGTAGGCGAGCATCGGAAAAGATAAATGGTTCTCAAGAACCTGCGCCGCCCACATCTCCCATTGTTCTAACTGACGTTCCAGGTTCTCGGCTCTCACCGGCGATGATCGAAGCAGTTCGCTGGCGGAGGGTGGTGATCCGGCGCGCGCGTCCATCAATGAAATCTGCAGCTCGCGCTTGGAAAACGACTGGTACAAAACCGGCAGGTATCCCACTACAAGACCCAGAAAGCCTGTACCCAGGCCACCTTCAGCGACTGCGATGACTCGTGATGCGGGGTTCTTCGGATCGCCCGTCGTCATTGTGAACAGCGCAGCTGCGCTCAGGTAGAGGTCGTTGGCAAAGGTTCCTCTGGATGCGCTGGGCTCCATTCCGAGCGCCCATTGCAGCAGACCGAAACCCGTGATCAACCCACACGCCCAAAACCCAAACAGCGCCAACAAGGATAGCGGGCCATAGACGCTCAGAAAGGCTTCGCGCCATCGGCCTGATTTCATTCGACGGCCGATGGCAGCGAAAGGGCTCCATGTCACCAGGTAGAAGATGCGCGCAATCCGGAACATGTGCTCGGCGCGCCGGGCGAGCATTATCGTATTGAAGGCATCCACCAGCACCAGGGCCACCAGACTGCATCCGAGAATGGCCGCAAGTACCGGCATTTGCTTATCAGCGAAGCAGGATCAGAATGCTTCTGCGCCGGCTTCCGCAACGGCTTGGTCCTGCTTTCCCATCCCACCACTAACGCCGACCGCTCCCACCACCTGGCCACCCCGCTTCAGGGGCACGCCACCGGCAAAGATCATTACCTGCCCATGGTTTGAGGCATTTATTCCAAAAAACTGATCTCCCGACTGGCTCAGTTCCGCCAGTTCCTTGGTCGAAATATCGAAGGCTCTGGAAGTCCAGGCCTTCTTAATAGCGATATCAATGCTACCTATCCACGCCTTGTCCATCCGGACGTGTGCAACAAGATTTCCTCCTTCATCCACTACAGCGATATTCATTGGCTGGCCGATCTCTTCCGCTTTCTTCTCGGCGGCGGCAATAATTCGTCTGGCGTCTGCAAGCGTCATAATTTCTTTGTTTCTCCTTAAGTATTATTTACTTCGCTGTGTATAAATAAGCTGCAATATCGGCGGCATCCTTTTCGGTCACGCCAAGGTTGGGCATGGCCGTCTTCTCGTCCACGCCGACGGGATCCCGAATCCAGCGCATCATGTTAGACGGCATGTTAGGCAGTACGCCGCCCAGATAGACGCGAGTGCCTATCCCGGCCAGCGGCGGCCCCACGAGTCCATGAGCTCCGGTAATCCCAGGGATCGTGTGGCACGATCCGCACCCGTATTTCGAAATAGCCGCCACGCCTCGTGTCGAGTCGCCTCCGGTGACAGAGGCCCCCTCGCCTTCGCCTGCCGAGCCACAGCCGCTCAGCGACATACAACCAGCCAGCACTCCAGCCAGCACAGGGTGGCTACCGGGCATATTCCTTCTCCCGTGCTACCAGATCGCTTTCGCGCAGCCACAAGGCGAAGACCGCCAGCCCCGCACCCAGATATACCAATCCTGCGGGGATCCACATGATCAGCCCGCCAAGTTGCTGGTCCTCCAAAGGAGTAAGCCCCCAGGCTGTTGTAGAGCCGGCATAAGCGGGGTACCATACGCGGCCTGAAAACGTCAGCAGCGCTCCCAGGATACTGGTATGGACGGCCGTCGTAAATATATACAGAAAACTCGTTCCGTAACTCGTCCGGTGCGAACCATAGAAGAGCGACCACCAGAACAGCAGTGCGGAACCAAAGAAGCTGAGGTGCTGGGCTGTATGGACCCATTCATTGCGCAGCGTCGCCTGGAACAATTGTGGTGCGTGCCATATCCAGAGTGCGGCGGCATGGAGCCACCATGCGATGGAAGGTCGGGTTAGCCAAAACCAGGTAAGCTGAACAGCTGTGAACTTCGACCATTGCCCAAGGCTCCTGCGCCATCCGATCGGCAGGCCCCAGAGAAGCGGTACTAGAGGGCGTGACACCACCAGCAACGGCGCCGCAGCCAGCATCAGAATTTCATGTTGCGCCATATGGGCGGAGAACAGCGCCTGGCCCAATGGATGCAATGGCGAAAGCAGCGATATCGCCAGGAATAGCCAACCCGCCCAGAAGGACGCCAACCTTCGGCTCGAAACACCGCGCGCTCTGAGCGCACCGCACGCATAGAGCACGCCGGTGAGTGCCACTGACGCGACTACGCCTGGCTCGAAGCTCCATGCGCTCCAAAAATCGTGTGGTTCCAGAGCCTCGCCGGCGTGGCCAAATGCAGCGGAACACAGGCAGAGGCCAAGCGCGAAACCAGCAGTCGGCGTGCGGAGGGCCTTCATTCACACCCGCCCATCATTAGATTTGGAATTGTCTGAGCCAGGATTACCAGAAATGCAAACCCACTCACCACTGCCCCTGCAAAAAATAACGGTGCCGTGCCCGTGGGCATAGGGACGTCAGAAACAGCCTGCGTTCTGAATTGTCGCCATCTCATCCATGAGAGCGTTGCCGCCGCCCCCGTAAGCGCGAGCGCACACAGACAGACCAAATACGCCGGGATAAATCCGCCCCGTCCGCACATCAGAGGAGCGATCGCGAAGTTGGTCTCCAGGCTGAGAAACCATACGGTGGGACCAACGAAAATACCAGCCCACGCAATCCCCTGCTTCATTGCGGTGCTCCCACCACGTGTGATCCCCAGTAAACAACGGCGTAGAGAGGCAACCAGATCGCCACCAGAAAATACCAGAGAACACTATCCACATGAACACCCAGGCGCTGTTTTTCACCGTAACGGCCACTGGCGACAAGAACCACCAGTACCGTCGTCATGATCAGATCAGCAACCACGTCATATGTATGCAGGAACAGAATGCTCCAAACGATGCTGCCGTGAACGTCCGCTTTCCAGGTGAAATTCAGCCCGTACCATTCAACCGTGCGGAGAACCAGGAAAACAATAGCCAGCACCAGATTCAGCGCCATGCCGACCAGCATTCCCCTTCTGTCATTCATCTTCGCCGCCTCACTGGCCAAATAGGAACCAGCACAACTCGCGATGAGCGGAATCAAAGCCAGAGTTGGAAGTATCAGGTTCGGAAGCTGGACTCCGGGCGGCGGCCAAACGTCAACACTCAATCGCAGGTAGAAATACATTGCGATCAGGATCAGAAACAGGCTCCCCTCGATCAGGCACATCAGCAGCTGCCCCAGCCACAGGGGTGAGCGACTGGAGATGTCGTAAGCAGGCAGGCCCGAAACGTCCAGCACGCGCGGTGTCGTCACGGCTTCATCTCCAGGGGTTCGCGCGGCCAGAACCATCCGATCACGCCAATCATTCCCAGTGCCGATGCAACGAAGTACCCCGAAAATGCAAAGATCGACCCAACCAGCCCGACGCTAAGGCCTGCCGCAGTCACGAATGGCCAGATGGTAGAACCGGGAAGAACATAGCGGTGGTGTGGTTCGGCATCCAGCACACTCGTCACCAGGACCTCACGCCGGTCGCTTCGCATTCCCGTGACGAAGCCCCGGTCTGCTTTTCCGGCCCAGAGCGGGTACCGCGAATTGATGAACGGTAGGTGGACGAAATTGTAATTGGCGGGAGGTGAACTCGTCGCCCACTCCAGTGTCCCTGCCTCCCAGGGATCGTTTCCCGCAGGCGCACCGGACTTCCTGCTCGTCAGCACATTCGCAATAAAAACAATGCCGCCCAGCAGGATTGTAAAAGCGCCCGCCGTTGCCAGAAGATTCATATTCTGCCAACCCACAATTTCGGGGTAGGTATAAATTCGACGAGTCATGCCGTTCAACCCAACAATATGCATCGGAAAGAAAGTTAGGTTGAAGCCGAAGAACAGAATCCAGAATGCAATCTTGCCTAGACGTTCATCAATCATCCGCCCAGTGAACTTCGGGAACCAGTAATGGAAAGCTCCAAATAGCGGGAACAGCGCCCCGCCAATCAGTACATAGTGAAAATGCCCCACCACGAAGTAACTGTCATGCGCCTGCAGGTTAAGCGGAACGGACGCCAGCATCACGCCGGTCATTCCGCCCAGCACGAATATCACAATGAAGCCGAACACAAAGTGCAAGGCCGCCGTCAGATGAATCCGCCCGGTCCAGAGGGTGGCGATCCAGCAAAAAATGATCACGCCGCTTGTAATCGCGATCATCATGCTGGCGGCTGTAAAGTATGCCTCGCCAATTTGAGGCAGGCCCGTCGCAAACATGTGGTGGACCCAGAGGCCGAATGCAACAAACGCGTTTGCCACCAGCGAAAGCACCACCGCAGGGTAACCGAATACGCCGCGCCTGGTGCTGCCTTCCATAATCGCGGAAACCATCCCGAGTGCGGGAATGAAAATAATGTACACCTCGGGATGGCCAAAGAACCAGAAGATGTGCTGGTAAAGCAGCGGATCTCCACCCTCCGCCGGATTGACGAAGTGCGTTCCGATCGTTCGGTCATTCAACAACATCACCGTGCTCGCAACCATCACCGCCGGCATTGCGAACAGCACCATGAATGACTGCACTAACATGCCCCAGCAAAACAACGGCATTCTGTTCAGTGACATCCCCGGCGCTCTCATCCGAAGAATGGTGGCGATTAATTCCACCGCAACGCACAACGCGGATATCTCGGTAAAGGTGATCATCTGCGCCCAGACATCCACACCTTTGCCGGGCGAGTATTGCGGACCTGACAAGGGCGGGTAGGCAAACCAGCCTGCATCCGGAGCTGTATTGGTCAATGCGGCGCCGTAGAAGAGCAGGCCCCCCGCAAGGTACATCCAATAGCCAAACGCATTCAGGCGCGGAAACGCCACGTTGCGGGTTCCCAACATGAGCGGCACGAAATAGACCCCCATTCCCTCCATAACCGGAACGGCAAAAAGAAACATCATCGTGGTGCCATGCACCGTAAAGAGTTGGTTGTAACGGCCCGGGCCCAGGAACGTGTTTTCAGGCGAAGAAAGCTGCAGCCTCATCAGCAGCGCTTCCAGGCCGCCCAGCAGCAGAAACATAAACGCCGTAACGATATAACGCTTTCCTATCGCCTGATGGGTCGTCACCGAAAGCCAGCCTTTCAGTCCTCGCTCATCTCGCCAGGTCTTGTCGATGGCCTCTGGTTCCAGGTTGCCGAACGGCTCGTTTCTTTCAGCTGTTTCGAGCACGGGGTTCATTGCAAACTCTCCAGGTATTCCAGTAGCGGCTGCATATCTTCAGGCCTGATCGGAACCGTCGCCATGTGATTCCCGGGCTTAATGCTCTGTGGATCGGTGATCCAGCCTGCCAGATTCCCTTTGTTGTTGGGAAGCGTGCCTGCAGCTATCGTCAGTCGGCTCGCCAGATGCGTGAGATCAGGCCCAACCTGACCTGCAGCCTGTGTGCCCTGAATCGTATGGCACAGGACACACGCATAGTCCATGAACACCTGTTGGCCGCGTTGCCTGACCGGATCAGCCGGATCCGCAGCCGGCTGAAGCTGGCGCGAATACCACTCTTCAAACCGGTCCGGCGGCTCAGCCACTACCCAGAGCGCCATGTGCGCGTGTTGCAGACCGCAGAACTCAGCGCATTGCCCCCTGTACCTGCCGGGGCGATCGGCTTGGATCCAGTCGATGTTCGTTCGTGATGGAATCAGGTCGCGCTTACCCTGCAGGTTGGGTACCCAGAAGCTGTGGATGACGTCCGTTGAGGTGCCGCGTATCATCACGGGACGCCCCACCGGGATGTGCATCTCGTTCGCCGCCATGACAATCCGGCTGGCATCGTTGTTGGCGTAGCGAACACTCCACCACCACTGAGTGGCCGTAATCTCAACCACCAGACTGTCTGGCCGGGGCGGCGAGCCTGACGTCGCTTTGCTGGTGGACACGCTGACAGTAATCAGCCCGAACAGGATTAGAATCGTGGCGACTGTCGCTAATCCGATGCGTTTCGCCATTCTCGTTTCGGTGGCATCGGAAGGCCTGTGGTTCCCCTCCAGAGGCTCCTGGTCAATACCGCGGTGCCGTCGCATCAGCGGCAGCAGCGCAAAGGTAATAACAACGATGTAAATCGCGGTAAGCAACGCGAGAAAAAACAGGCCCAGATGTGCGATGGACCGGGCCGGCGCCCCTGCAGGGTCCATAGCCGTTTGCTGCGCTCGCCCCGCCACAGCGAGCGAACTCAAGAGCAACACGCGCTTCATTTAGTGACTCCGCTGCTGGCCACTCCCGTCGGTCTGGGCCGAAGGCCGGCGGTGTCCTGCTGGATCGTATCGGTGCGCGCGGGTGTAGCGGACGTCGGCTCCAGGTTGTTGAGCGACCGCACATAACTCACCAGTTGCCACACCTGGTACTCCGGAATCCGGTTACCCCACGCGGGCATACCGTTAGGTCGCCCTTTCACAATGGTGTCGAAGATATTCGCTGGCTCGCCGCCATAGATCCAGTCCGTTTTAATCAGCGGCGGGCCCATGCCTCCACCACCGCCGGCATGGCAGCCCGAGCAGTTATACCAGTCATATAGGCGCGCCCCCTCTGAGATCTCATACGCACTCCCATGTGAAGGATTCGCGACGACCGGTTGCGATTGCCGACCTCCCGGCTGAATATCGCTCTGCCTCGCCGCATCCGAAAAAACCACCAGACGCGTAGGCGAAGGCCGCAGTTCGCGCTTCTCTCTTTGACATGCGGAAAACGCGAGGAGGCACAGCCCCGCCGAGAGGAGCCTGTAACTGTGAAGATTCCTAAGGCAGCGCAAATACATAGAGCATTCCGCCCTTAGTCGTATGGTCCGGCAAATCTGCCATAGCGTTGCCAAAGCCCAGTGCCGCAGTGCCGTCTTTCTTCGCGTTCAACCCGCCCGCTACCGTTGCGCCAGCCCATCCGCCCACGCCGGACAACACCGCCACGTACTGTTTCCCGTCCGGGCCTTTGTAAGTAACCGGCTGCGAGATGATTCCGGAGCCGGTTTTAAACTGCCAGAGCAGCGTCCCCGTCCGTGCATCCAGCGCTTTGAACCAGCCCTCCATGGTGCCGTAGAAAACCACGTCTCCCGCAGTGACCACGGTGCCGCTCCAGGCTGGAAACATTTCCTTCACTGACCAGACAGTCTTCGCTTTGACCGGGTCCCACGCGCTGAACTCCCCGCGATGGCCGCCCGGACCGGGATACATGCGAACCTTCGCTCCCAGATAGGGCGTGCCCGCAATGTAATTCGCCTGAGTTCCCTGAAACTCCATACAAAGATTGTTGTGGGGCAGATAAATCCATCCGGTCTTCGGTGAAAACGCCGAGGGCTGCCAATCTTTCCCGCCTGGTGCTGCGGGGCAAATATCCCGAACCGTCTTGGATCCCGTGATTTTGGATGGGTTCAGCTTCAGTTCGCCCGTCTTCAGATCCACTGACTCGGTAGTGTTTTCAAACGCGAACGGTTCTGCCGATATAAGTTCGCCCGTCGCACGATCCATGATGTACATCCGGGCGTTCCGATCCGGATGAGCAAGCACTTTCCGCAGCCGGCCATTGATCGTCAAATCGAGCAGAATGTTTTCATTGACGTCGTCGTAATCGTGAACGTCATGCGGGTTAGTCTGGTATGCCCAGATCGCCTCACCCGTATCGGGGCGACGCGCAAAAAGAGTAGATGTCCACTTGTTATCGCCAGGGCGCTGATCAGGATTCCAGGGCCCCGGATTCGCCGTGCCGTAGTAGATCAGGTCAAGCTCGGGATCATAGGAGATCCAACTCCATCCGGTCCCACCTCCGGTCTTCCATTGGTCCCCTTGCCACGTCTTCGTCCCAAGTTCGCTACCCTGATCCTGCTTGTAGAAGGGTTTGAAATTGGGTCCGATCAGAACGTCTTTATCCGGGCCGGTAGCATAAGCCCGCCAGAGCAGCTTTCCGTTCTCAGCATCCAGGCCGGCAAGCCAGCCGCGCACGCCCATTTCGCCCCCGCTGTTGCCAACCAGTACTTTCCCTTTCACAATCAGGGGCGCCATCGTAAGGGTTTCGCCGCGATTTATGTCGCCCAGTGTGGCTTTCCAGACTTCTTTGCCCGTGTTTGCATCCACCGCCACTGTATGCATGTCAAGGGTGTTGTAGTAGATCCTGCCCTTGTAATAAGCGCCCCCCCGATTCACCACATCGCAACACGCCACGCCCTGTGAACTGGCTGACGGGCTCGGCGAGTAAGTCCATTTCAGAGTTCCGCCCGGCTGCTTCAAGTCCAGCGCATAGAGCAGGTTGGGCCATGGCGTGACGATATACATCGTGTCGTTCACAATTAATGGCGCCGATTCGTGCCCACGCGTGAGACCGGTGGAGAATGTCCATGCCAGTTTCAGATCTTTAACGTTGGAAGTATTGATCTGGGTAAGGGTACTGAATCGTGTACTGGCGAAGTTCTTGGCGGGCATTACCCACTGCCCGTCATCCGGTTGATTCTGAATCTGAGCGAACAGCAGCCACCCGAGACTCAGTGCTCCAAAGGCAATCCCGGGAGCGGTTTTGATGTGCACGGAAACCTCTCTCGATTGCTGAATTTATGCCGCCCTGAGAAGAAAACTCCTGCCAAAGATCAGCGTCCAGAGTAGTTGCAATCCCCTCTCCAACAAAGCTGGAACGGTAGTCGCCGCTGTGACTGTGCGCACGCACTTTCACTTCTCCATGAGCCACTTCCGGAAAGCGACCAGAGTCCAGACAATCTCTACGAATCCGAACGGCCATGCGCCTTGCAGGAAGCCATAAACAGCGCCGAGCGCGCACGAGAATGCGAACGCAAGGGTGAACCACGGGCTCCTCTTTTCCAGCGCGTAACAGACCAGTCCTGCGGTCACGGCAAAAAGGCCAAATGCGGTCAGCGGCGTCACGTTCCAGTATTGCGGTTCCCGGTCAGTGATCACTTGTAGGGATAATACCGTCAATGGATTCTCAAGAGCCGGTGGTGCCCCGATTGCATGCCGTCGACGCGCTCCGCGGGCTGGTCATGATCATCATGGCACTGGATCATGTGCGGGATTTCTTCCATGTCGGCGCCATGTCGTTCTCCCCGGAAGACCTCACCAAAACCACACCCCTGCTGTTCTTCACGCGCTGGATCACCCACTTCTGTGCCCCGGTCTTTATGTTCACCGCAGGTATAGGCGCCTTTCTCTGGTGGCAAAAGTCCGGACGCACCAAAAAGGACCTGTCACGATTTCTCTTCACCCGCGGCCTTTGGCTTGTCTTGCTGGAGGTGACGGTGATGCGTCTGGCTTACAACTTCAGCCTCTCTGCCGGGTATCCCGTTCTCCTGATTGTGCTCTGGGTTCTGGGCGCCTGCATGATCGTGCTCGCCGCGCTCGTTTATCTTCCCTTACGCGCTCTCGCAGTTCTCAGTGCGGCAGTCATTCTGCTGCATAATTGTCTAGACCCGTTCAAGGCAGCACAGTTTGGCATCGCGGCTCCGCTCTGGAGCATAATGCATCAGCCAGGCGCGTTTTTCATAGCCGGCGCGATGGTTATAGTCGCCTACCCGCTCATCCCATGGGCTGCGGTCATGGCAGGCGGTTTCTGCTTTGGCCGTATCTTTCTGCTCGATCAGGCCAGCCGCAAGCGCATCCTGTTAAGAACGGGTCTTGCGTGTATTCTTGCTTTCATTCTGCTGAGAGGCTTAAACCTTTACGGTGACCCTTCTCCCTGGTCTGCACAAAGCTCGCCTCTGTTCACGCTCATGTCGTTCCTGCGATGCACGAAATACCCACCGTCGCTCGACTACCTACTTATGACGTTGGGACCGGCCCTGCTCGTTCTCAGTTGGTTCGACGGCAGACGGTTCAGCCCTGCCAACCCGCTCATCGTTCTCGGTCGCGTCCCGTTATTCTTCTTCATCGCACACTTCTACGCCATTCATTTTCTTATGGACGTCTTGGGTCTGCTGCGCTATGGGCGAATCGCGTTCCCGTTCCTCTTTCACCCTCCACCCTCGTTTGGCGGTCCAAGCCGGGACTTCCCGCCAGACTTCGGCTACCCGCTCTGGGTCGTTTATGCCGTATGGATCCTGATTGTGGCTTCCCTATACCCGATTTGCCGCTGGTTCGCACACCTCAAATCCACCCGTCGATCCGTGTGGCTCAGCTATCTCTAACGGATATGATTGAAGAGGAGGGGAAAACTTCCATGGGATTTTCCGTCATTCGTACCTGCAGTGTCTGCGGCTCGAAGAACCGGGTGCCTGCGCAGCACCTGGCGGACACTGGGAATTGCGGAAAATGCAAAGCCCCGTTGCCCCCGCAAAGCGAACCTCTGGACGTCGACGACCAGTCGTTCTCTGAGATCACCCAGCAAGTCACCGTCCCCGTGTTAACCGATTTCTGGGCCTCCTGGTGTGGCCCGTGTCTCGCCGCAGCACCCGAGGTTCATCAGCTCGCTAAAGACATGGCTGGTCGCGCGCTCGTCCTGAAGGTCAATACCGAGGAACATCCCCAGCTCGCATCCCAGTTCGGCGTTCGTTCCATCCCCAATTTCGTGGTTCTGCGAAACGGGAAGGTTGTCGCCCAGCGCTCAGGCTTCGGAGGTCGGGCGGACATGCGCCGGTGGATCGAGCAAGCGGCAGCTTAAAGGACAAGCGATACCGGGCGTGGCGTTTTACGCCAGCGCGATTTACAACCGCTCAGCGACCACCATACATGCTCTCGTAATACTTCCGGTATTCACCACTGCGCGTACGCTGTACCCAGTCCTGATTGTCCCGGTACCACGCAACCGTCGCACGCAATCCCTCTTCGAAAGGAATTTCAGGCGTCCAGCCCAACTCGCGCTCTATTTTCGAGCAATCCACCGCATACCGCCGGTCATGCCCCAACCGGTCTGTCACATGTGTTAACAGGCTCTCCGGCTGACCCGTTACCTGCAACAACAGTTTGAGCATGTCCAGATTCCGCAGCGGGCTCTTCCCCCCAATGTGATACGTTTCTCCCCGCCGCCCTTTGCTCAGCACTATCAGCAGCGCCCGCGTATTATCGGCGACGTGAATCCAGTCCCGCTCCTGCAGACCGTCTCCGTAAACGGGAATGGGCTCTCCCTGCATTGCATTTGAGATCGCGAGTGGAAGCAGCTTTTCGGGAAATTGGTAGGGTCCGTAGTTGTTACTTGTTCGGGTAACAATCGCGTCCATGCCGAACGTATGAGCGGCGGCGCGGACCATGTGTTCCGCAGCCGTCTTACTGGCCGCGTAAGGGCTCGATGGAATCAACGGCATGTCCTCCGTGAACCACTGACCCGGCTCCATGCTGCCACCCACTTCGTCCGTCGAAATGTGCAGGAACCGCCCTGCTCTCTTATGCCGTGCGATATCGAGTAGGACCTGTGTGCCCAGTACATTCGTTTCGACAAACTCTTTCGCGCTCAGAATACTTCGGTCCACATGGGATTCCGCGGCAAAGTGAACCACGGCGGCACAATCGTCCGGCATCGCGGCAAGCACCGCGTTCTCATCGCAGATGTTCCCTTTCACCAGCCTGTAATTGGCAAAATCCGCGACCGGCGCCAGATTGTGCAGATTGCCCGCATAAGTCAGAGCATCGAAATTGATGATAAGTTCGGTCGGGTGACAACGAACCGCATCCCGAATAAATTGAGAGCCGATGAAACCGGCGCCCCCGGTGACGAAAATTGACATGTGTTTCTCCAGATTATCGAACACTTGCCTGCGCGGTAGAGGCTCAACGAAACACCAGACTCAAGATAGCCACCGTGAACACAACACTCCACGGCGGCAACTTCGCCGCGCTAAGCGCGAGGAACGCCGCCAGAACCACCATAAAATCCTGCACCGAATGTACGCTGCCCGTCCATACCGGCCTGTATAGCGCAGCGCCAAGAATTCCAACCACGCTCGCATTCACTCCCGCAAGCGCCCTTCGCAGCCCCTTCCGATTGCGCAACACCGCCCAAAACGGCAGGAGCCCAGTCACCAGTAGCAGGCCAGGCAGAAACAGCGCAACCAGCGCCAACAACCCACCGGTAATACCGTTCGGCGGACCTTTCAGCACTGCACCCAGATACGCGGCAAAGCTGAACATCGGTCCGGGGATTGCCTGCGCTGCGCCGTATCCTGCAAGGAACGTCCTCTCGTCCACCAATCCCTTCGCAACCGTTACGCTCTCCAGCAGCGGCAGCACCACATGGCCACCACCAAATACGAGTGCGCCCGTCCGGTATATGTCGCCAAATACCCCCAGCGGCATGACCAACAGTGCACCGAACAGGCATAAAGCGGTAAGGCCGGCGCGCCTGGGAACGGCGACAGAAAATCCGACATTATCCGGCCTGGCCTGGTCATGCAGGACTATCCACCCCACCAGACCGCCCACAGCGATGGCGGCCACCTGACTTCCGGACCAGCGGATCAACACCACCATCGCTGCCGCGGCAACTGCGATCAGACCACGCGTCCGGTCTGGCGCCAAAACCCGGCGCATTCCTAAGACTGCCTGCGCAACCACCGCCACCGCCACTAGTTGCAGTCCATGTATCACCCGCTCGCTGACCGGCCCGCGAAGCACACTCTGGCCGAGTGCGAACCCCAGCATCAGCACCGCCGACGGCAACGTAAACCCAGTCCACGCAGCGAGTGCACCACGCCAGCCTGCCAACACCAGCCCTATCGTGAATCCGGTCTGGCTGCTGCCCGGTCCGGGTATCATCTGACAGAACGCCACAATCTCGGCAAATAATGCTTCGTCCAGCCATTGCCGCCGGCGAACCAGCTCTTCCCGGTAATAACCGAGATGTGCCACAGGGCCGCCAAACGAAGTACAACCCAGGCGGAGAAACGTGAGGAATATCCCGGATGCGCTGCGCTGCTTCATGTCCAGTGGCATTCGGGCCGGGAAGTAATTCCCCTGCGCGCCGCTGTCTTCCTCCACACCAGAGTACTTTGCCCGGGTTTTCATGGCATTCCGCAGTATGGTTCATCACTTGCACTTACCTGATTCAGAGGTAACAGAAATGTCAAAGAACACATCGGTATTCGGTATCTACGCAGACCGCGAGCTTGTCTCCAGCGCCGTGGACACCCTTCGCGCGGCGGGCTTCCGGAATACGGATATATCAGCGCTGTTCCCGGCCAACGAAGGCACGAAAGATTTCGCGCACGAGAAAAATACCAAGGCTCCGGAAGGTGCTACAGCCGGTCTGGCCTCCGGCGCCCTCTTGGGCGGGGCGCTCGGCTGGCTTGCCGGAATCGGCGCGCTTGCCATCCCCGGTGTTGGGCCTTTGATCGCTGCCGGCCCGATTATGGCCGCTCTTGCAGGTGTGGGTGCCGGCGCAGTAACGGGCGGTATAGTGGGGGCCCTCGTCGGTCTGGGAATTCCCGAGTACGAAGCCAAGCGCTATGAAGGTCGCATCCGAAGCGGCGGTATTCTGCTGTCCGTTCACTGTGATAGCAGCGACTGGGTTACCCGTGCGGAAAAAATCCTGAAGGAAACGGGCGCCGAGGACATCGCCTCTGCCAGTGAAGCATCCGCCGATTTCTCGTCCGCTGAGAAGCCCGTGCCGCGCGCCGGGGTCGGGGGCAGTGTAGTTTAAGGTCAGCTCTGACTTAAACTATCGGACCATGGCGAGGGCAGCGCCGGGACTCTACACTTAAGACAACGGTGCAAACCTCGGCGTATATCGCGCGTCTTCTACTACTTTTCTTCATCCTCGCCGTGAATGCATTCTTTGCGGCAGCGGAGGTGGCGCTGCTGTCGGTCCGCGACTCCCGCCTCCGTCACCTGGCGGAGGAAGGCCACGCCGGGGCGCGCATGGCGCTGGCTTTACTCGCGAACCCGGGGAGACTCCTGTCTGTAACCCAGGTGGGAGTCACATTGGCAAGTCTGGGTCTTGGCTGGGCAGGTGAGGACACTCTTTATAAACTCCTGCTCGCCTTGTTCCACCCCATCCTGACACCCGCCACTTCATCAATACTGCACGCGGTTTGTTTTGTCCTGGCGTTCGCTCTCATGACGTATTGCCATGTGGTGATAGGTGAAGTAGTTCCTAAGAACCTCGCCATCGAGAAGGCCGATCGTCTGGCGGTGATGGTTGCCCCGATCCTCACGGTTATCTCTCGTCTTACATCGCCTTTCGTCAATATCATCGAAGGTTCCTCCACCGGTATCACCCGAATACTGGGCGTTCACGCGGACCACCGTACGGCAGGCGGCCATTCCACAGAAGAACTGAAGTTGATTGTAAGTTCCAGTCGTTTTGCAGGCCATCTTCCGCCTCTCCTGGAACACATGATCCACCGGGCTATCGATCTCGAAGATCTCGCCGTTCGCGAGGTCATGCAGCCCCGGCACGACGTGGTTTCTGTGCCAGTCAACGCCACTCTGGACGAAGTACTGGAAACCATGGTGCAGAGTCAGCATTCACGCCTCCCGGTGTGGGAGGAAGCGCCCGAACACATGGTCGGCGTGGTGTTCTTCAAGGACATGCTGCGGCTCTGGCACGAGCGCCGCAACAGCATGAGGGCAGGGCGCCCGACCCCCGAGTTCAGGGTGGAGCGCATCATGCGGAAACCCCTGGTCGTTCCCGAAACCAAGCCCCTGCTCCAGATGCTGGAGGAGTTTCGGCAGGGCCATACGCACATGGCCCTGATCGTCGACGAATTCGGCACCGTCAGCGGTCTGGTAACGGTAGAAGACGTGCTGGAGCAGATCGTGGGCGAAATTGAAGATGAGTTTGATGAAAAGCTGGCTGCACCTCAGCTCGAAGCGGACGAGGTGGAGGTGAGCGGAGCCACATCCATCCGCGATTTCTCCTCGCTTTACGGAGTGGAATTGCCGGCCAATGCGGGCTTCGAAACGATCGCGGGTTACATACTGTACAAGTTGGGCCACATACCCCAACCCGGTGAGTCGCTCGACTTCGCAGATCGCCGCCTCACGGTTTCCAGTATGGATAAGAATCGCATCGCGACTGTTCTGGTAAAGAGAATTTCCAAGGCCGCCGGTGCCGGCGCGGAAGCCGCGGCTAATGCTCGGAATTGAACCTAAGACGGCACAACGCACGTGGACAGTAGCTGCCGTCCTGCTGCTGCTCCTGATCGTCTATCTGGTCCGTCAGACTCTGTTCGTCTTCATCATCGCTTTGATGTTTGCGTACCTGCTCTACCCGTTGTTCGATGCCATTGACCGGCGTCTGGGGTCGAGGCACCATGCGGCTGCACTGGCTATCACCTACATACTTGTGCTCTCGCTCCTGGCCGGCTTCGGCTTCTACATCGGCAATCATGTGGCGGACGAAGCCAGCCAGTTCGCCGTACAAATCCGCAAGCCGGGTTTTGCGGATCAGGTCCGCCAGTGGCAGATTCTAAACATTCCGGTAGGGACCCAGATCTTTTCGCATTACTCAGACATCGTAGGCCGCCTTCCCGGGGCCACACTGAAAGTCCTGGCCGCCTCCACGAATCTTATCTACCTGGTCATCGTCCCGATCCTCAGCTTTTTCATTCTCAAAGACGGGCGCCAGATTCGGGACAGCTTTCTGGAGATGCTGAATCACAACCGTCAGGCGGTGGAAGACACTCTCTACGATGCGCATACGTTGCTGCTGCAGTACATGCGGGCACTGCTCACACTGTGCCTGGCTACGCTGCTGGTTTTCAGCATTGTGCTCAGCCTGATGGGAATCCCTTACGCCAGCCTGCTTGCGGCAGTCGCTTTCCCCTTGGAATTCATTCCCCTGGTGGGTCCGCTCACGGCGGCCGCTCTGATTGTGTCGGTGACCGTGCTGACCGGGTCACACGTGCTTTGGGTTATCATCTTCCTGGGCGTTTACCGCATGTTTCAGGACTATGTGCTGTCCCCTCACCTTATGAGCAAGGGCGTCGAACTGCATCCGCTGCTGGTCATCTTCGGCGTCTTCGCAGGAGAAGAAATAGGCGGCGTGAAGGGTGTCTTTCTAAGCGTCCCGGTACTGGCGCTCTTGCGGCTGCTCTATTTCCGGCTCCGCAGGAATAAGATCGTTCCCACGCAGCGAGTGCGCGTGGAGTAGATGGCTTGAAAACCGGCCTTCTGCTCGTTATGGCGTGCGCAACGGCGTCAGCGCACGCCATAAGCATGTCCACTGGTTATGCGACTGTCTCCGGGAATCACGTCGACTATCTTCTCCGCATGCCGGATTATGAGATCGGCCAGCAGAAGGACCCTGCGCATGTTCTCTTCGGGCACATTCGTTTCACCAATGGCTTTGAGGCGGGCCGCGCCACTGCTCAGGAATGCCATCACGACCCCGGTTCAGGCAATTACCTCTGCGCCGCGACTTACGAATTCTCCCAGCCTGTTGAGCAGCTGGGTGTGGAATGCAGATTTTACGAAGTAACGGTCGGCAACCACATCCACATGCTCCATGCAGAGCGGGCGGGGAAGTCCGATCAGGCAATTCTCGACTCCGCTTTTTCTTCCGCCACTCTCGCATTCCGGCCACCCACAGCTGCTGAACTGGCTATAGAACAATCGGGCGCCGGTGCGATTCGCGTATGGACCAACTCGGTTCAGTTACTGCTGCTGTTGGCCCTCGCCGTTGCCGCTCGCAGCCACCTCGAACTGCTCTTTACGGGCTCGGCATTTCTGCTGGGTGAGTGCGCCGCCGCAATTGCTATCGGGCGCTCCGGCTGGCAAGCGTCGCCGCGCTTTGCAGAGGCAGCGGCTGCCCTTGCCCTGGCGTACCTCGCCTTCGAAATCATCGCGTTTCCCAACTCGCGCGGGCGGTGGGTCCTGGCGCTGCTCTTTGGCGGCTTCAGCGGCATGTACTTCTCCGTCTTTCTTGCGCAATCGGGATACCAGGCCGCGTGGGTCTTGACCGGTGCCGCCGTGGCCGCCGTCGTTGTGCTTGCTGCTTCCATGCTGGCGGGATACGCAATTGGAAGACTGCGCCTGAGCAATCTGCAATACATGATCGCCACCAGAATCGCCGCATCCGTCCTGCTGGTCACCGGTGCGTTTTGGTTTTTCGTTCGTCTGCGGGGATAACCTCCGTGGATAGGCGCACGTCCGAAACTTTGCGCTACATAAAGGGTTTTTAGAGACAGGCGGTTCACAATATGCGGCCACGAGCCTTATTGATCTTCTGTCTTTCCTCAGTCCTGCTCTCAACCGGCCTCTACGCCAGGAAGAAGCCGAAGGCTCCCGCCGTTGCGCCCGTGCCGCGGATGACCTCCGACCAAAAGGCTCTGCATGCCCTCAACCGCCTCACCTTCGGCGCTCGACGAGCGGACATTGCGGAAATCCGACAACAGGGCCTGGAAAACTGGATGGAAGCTCAGCTCAATCCGGCGGTCATTCCCGAAAACCCCGTTCTCGAAGCGAAGCTTGCGCCCCTCGACTCCCTCCGTATGTCCACCGGGGAAATGCTGCGACACTACCCCACCAGACCAATGCTCAGGACTATGGCCCGCCCTGTCGATTCATTGGACACTCTGCCGATAACCGCCGAGCAAAAGGCGATGCTCACGGACGGCAACCCGCAAGCCCGCCGTGCATTGATTGAAACCCTCTCCCCGGACCTCCGCCGCAAAATCGAAGTGCTCGTCACGCCGATGCAGATTGTGAGTCGCGATTTGACACAGGGCAAACTACTGCGCGCCGTTTACAGCAACCGGCAACTCGAAGAAGTGCTGGTCGATTTCTGGTACAACCACTTCAACGTCTATCTCGACAAAGGCGCAGACCGCTCTCTGGTCACTGCCTACGAGCGCGATGTCATTCGGCCCCATGTACTGGGACGATTCAAAGACATGCTGCTGGCCACAGCCCGGAGCCCGGCGATGTTGTTCTACCTCGATAACTGGCAATCCGTCAGCCCCGGTATTCAACCCAACCCGAACCAAAAGCGCCGTCAGGGTCTCAACGAAAACTACGGCCGTGAGCTGATGGAGCTTCATACCCTGGGCGTCGATGGCGGTTACACCCAGCAGGACGTCACCGAAGTGGCCCGCTGTTTCACTGGCTGGACAATCAGACAGCCTCAGCGTGGCGGTGACTTCACCTTTAATCCGAAAATGCACGACAACGGCGAGAAGCACGTGCTCGGTGTCACCATCCAGGCGGGCGGAGGCATGAACGACGGGCTGAAGGTCCTCGATATCCTGGCGCATCATCCGTCTACCGCGCGCTTCATTGCGAAGAGCCTCGCCACCCGCTTCGTTTCCGACAGTCCGCCCGAACCGCTGGTCACCAGGATGGCAGCCACTTTCACCACCACCGATGGTGACCTCCGGGCAGTCATGCGTACAATGCTCGCCTCACCTGAATTCTGGGATCCCACCACCTTCCGGTCCAAAATAAAGTCGCCTCTGGAAATGGTTGTGAGTGCCGTGCGCGCCGTGAACGGAGACGTCGAAATGGCCACTGGCCTTGCTGGTCTGATGAATCAACTGGGTGAACCTCTCTACAGAAAGCAGGAGCCCACTGGTTACTCGAATCGCAGCGCAGACTGGCTCAACTCCGCATCGTTGCTCGCTCGGATGAACTTCGCTAATTCTCTCGCGCAGGCGAAAGTACCAGGCGTGAAGGTCGATACAGGAGATTTCTCCGGCGATCCGAAGGACATCGAACTTCGCCTGCTTCTGACCGACCCGTCTCCGGACGCAGTCGCAGCCATCCAGGCCGGACTCGACCAGCAACAACAAATCAACCCGGACCGCATCGGCTCCCTCGTAGCCGGATTGACCCTCGGCTCTCCTGATTTTCAGCGCAGATAGGAATCTCAACATGCCTCTCTCACGCAGAATCTTTCTTCGTAACTCCGCGCTGGCGATGGTCGGAGTCGGTTCCGCCCCGCTGTGGTTACAGCGAGCGGCACTAGCCGAAAGCGCTGCCGGATCCAGGAAAAAGGTGCTGGTCGCCATCTTCCAGCGTGGCGCTGCCGATGGGCTGAACATCGTAGTGCCTCACGGCGAACAGCGTTATTACGATCTCCGGCCCGCCATCGCGATACCAAGGCCATCCACCACCACGACACGGGATAGAGCCATCGATCTCGACGGATTCTTCGGCCTTCATCCCTCGCTCGCTGCTCTCAAGCCCATCTGGGACCGCCAGCAACTGGCCATTGTGCACGCCGTCGGCTCACCCGACCCCACGCGTTCCCATTTCGATGCGCAGGACTATATGGAATCAGGCACACCAGGCCTGAAAGCCACAGGCGATGGCTGGCTCAACCGCGCTTTGGCGCCAGCCACCGTCAAACCTTCTCCCCTCCGCGCCATTAGCCTGGGCCCCACCCTGCCCGCACTATGCGCGGATCCAACAGTGTGGTCGCCGTCGACACTATCGGCAACTTCACGGTGCGCGACTCGTCGGCCGCGAAGACCTTGCAGTCCCTTTACACCGGCTCTCACGATCAACTTCTGGGCGATACCGGTCGCGAAACGTTCGAAGCCGTTGAACTGTTGCAGGCAATTCAGAAGACTCCGTATCAGCCGGCCCTAGGCGCTCTTTACCCGAGAGGCCGCTTCGGCGAGAGCCTGCGGCAAATTGCCCAACTCATCAAATCTGACTCCGGTGTGGAAGTAGCCTTCGCCGACATCGGCGGTTGGGACCACCATGTCAACGAAGTCGGGCAACTCGCAGCCAGACCAACTGAATTTGGTTCTGGCCTGGCCGCTTTCAACCAGGACATGGGCGGTCGGATGGAGGATGTCGTTGTCGTAACTATGTCCGAATTCGGCCGCACAGCCAAAGAGAACGGTAACCGCGGCACAGACCACGGACACGCCAACGCTATGTTCGTGATGGGTGGAGCGGTCAAGGGTGGAAACGTGTACGGTCAATGGCCGGGACTCGCCCAGGAACAGCTTTATCAGGAGCGCGATCTCGCTTTAACCACTGATTTCCGTGATGTTTTAAGTGAAGCCGTCTACCTGCACCTGGGAAACCGCTCTATCAGCCAAGTCTTCCCCAACTACTCCGCGACGGCCAGGAACTTCCGTGGCGTCTTGAAAACATAGAACAATCTTGTAACAGTTCAGGTGGTTAAGCCGTTTTCAGCAGGGAAGGTACAGTTTGAGAGCGCCT
>JAUZEU010000655.1 GCA_030838885.1 Bryobacterales bacterium
GCCTGCGCAGCAGATCGCTACCGCCAGTCGCGATAGTAGTTCGGGTTTTGGTCGTAGCGGCCCCGGCTCGCGCGAAACTGGCGCAGGTCGTCAATGTCTCGAGCCAGCATATCGCGGTCACGCCCACGTACCCGGTCGGCCTCGGCAAGGTGTTTCAAACCGTCAATTGCCCTGTCGAGCTTCCCCGTGTCGAATTTGCCCCGAGCCCATCGATCTTCGAATTCCCGCAGGTTTCCGGCGACTTCGTTGAAGTGGTTTCTCTCGTGATCGTCGAGGCGTGCGCGGTCGGCCGCCCGATTGAGGTCCGCCATGACGCGGTCAATGAGAAATTGCGGGTTTCTTCCGTAGCCATATTCTCGTTGCTGCGAGTAGCGATCGTCAGTATAGCCTTCGCGATTCCGATAATACGGGTCACTCCGTTGCCTGTAGTACGGATCTCGATCCCAGGTCTGTGCATTTGCCGCCAAACCCAACGTCAGAACTCCACAGCCAAACAGGATCATACTGGATAAGCGTTTCATTTCATAATCTCCTTTTTCCGGGAGAAGGGGTCGACCCCGTTCAGGATCGGCCACCCTCCTGTCACGCGCTTCAGCCCTTATTCAGCCCTTAGTGGTGCATTCCGTCCCGCGCCGACCCATGCGCGGGACCATCCGCAGCGTCGTAATCGCCGTTCCGCTCGTGCCACTGCTCGTGACGGAGTTGCCACCGCTCCTGCGCCTGATGTTCCCGCAGTTCCGGGCTATCCCCGTACATGTATCGCTCACGCTCGTGATGGTTGCGCAAGCCATACCATTCGGCCCGTCTGTGCTGCCTGTCGGGGTCCTCACCCCAATATCCGGCGCCGCCCCCGGCGGGACCGTAGAAGCGCTGGGGGCGAGCCGGCGCGTAGTATACCGGTGGGGGCGCATAATACCCCGGACCGTAACTGCCAATGCGGATGGAAAAACGAGTCTCTGCAAAAGCCGAACTTCCCGCAATCAGCATGAAAGCAATTAATTTGGATTTCATGGTACTTCCCCTCTCGGCTCGCATTCATGCAAGACTTTCGCCAACTCGCAAGCCGAGAAAAATCAGCTACTTGCGCTCCCGTCAGTGCCCCAGAGTGGCTGTTTACCACCACCGCTCCGGCTAATTTGGGCCATAAAATTTTTTAATCTGCTGCCACCTCCCCAAGCGCGCGTCCTGCAATGAATTCCGCTCAGGTGTCTCCGACCCGTCACGGTGCTGGCGAGCCTTTCTTTGTTTCAAACTCCTGAAACAACAGGCTCCCGTAAAGAGTCTTACCTTAGGTCGCAATATTGCTACCACCTCCGATGATTTAACGTCTGTATGATGACGGATATCCATTTGCGCCTTGTTGCCGCTTTGTTTCTTATTCCGGGCCTGAGTTTGCTCGCCGCAGAACCTCCTGTTCGGCCTTCGGTCCGGGCCGCGGGCACCATACGCGCGGTGAAATCAATCACTGTCATGGTGCCCCGAATCGAGGGTCTGGGTGGAAATCTGACACTCGCCAAGCTTGTCGAAAATGGCACCATGGTTTCCCCAGGCGACTCTCTGGCCAGCTTCGACCGCGCCAGCGAACTCAAGCTGCTGCGCGACGCGCAGAGCAAGTTCGACGATCAGGATCACCAGATTGAACAGAAAAAGGCGGAGCATTTAAGCAATGCAGAGAAGCGCGTGTCGGATATAACGCAGGCTTCGGCGGATTTCAAAAAAGCCGCGATCGAAAGCCGTAAAGGCCCGGTGCTGAGCGCTATCGAGCAGGAAAAGAATCGCGTGAACGTAGAGACCGCGCGCGCTCATCTGGCAAGCCTGGAAAAATCCAACCGAGCGCACGAGATTGCGGATAAAGCGGAGTTGCGTGTTCTGGAACTACAGCGCGACCGGCAAAAGGTTGCGGTGGAGCGGCAGATCCGAAACTCGGAAAAGCTCCTCGTAAAGGCGCCGATCCGGGGAATGGTCGCGCTGCAGAATGTTTACCGGAACAACTCGATGGGGCACGCCCAGGAGGGCGACCAGTTGTGGCCGGGGAGTCCGCTCGTCAAGCTGTTCGATCCATCGACGATGGAAGTAGAGATCGCAGTAGGCGAGCCGGATGGCGCGGTGCTGGTGCCGGGCGCCAGGGCGACTGTGCATCTGGATGCCTTTCCGGATGTGAAGTTCACGGCCCACTACAGTTCAGCCAGCCCGGTGGTCACCGCTCCGCTGGGCATGTCCGTGAAGACGTTCGTGGCGCGCTTCAAGCTTGACCAGAGCGACCCGCACCTGCTGCCGGACTTATCCGCAGCGGTGGATATTGTTGCGCCGGAGAGTAAACACCCATGAACAGGCGTCTGGTGCTGGCGATTCGCGCCGTGGTGATTTTGCTTGTTCTCGCCGGTTCCGGCTATGCCGTGCGCCAGTACCGAAAAACGAAACAGGCCTCCGACCTTCCGGTCGCATCGGCTCATAAAGGTGAGTTTCTGGTGCTGGTCCGATGCCGGGGCGAACTGCTGGCGCGCCGGTCCGAACAGATGGCGGCACCGCTCGACGTGCCGGATCTCCAGATCGTCTGGGAAGCTCCTGCCGGAAGTGAAGTGAAGAAAGATCAGACCGTGATCCGGTTCGACCCCAGCCGCACAAAACAGGACCTGAGCGAGAAGAACGCGGCGCTGAACCAGGCGCAGGCGACGCTCGATCAGGCTGTGTCGCAGGCGCGAATTACAGAGGATCAGGACACGCTGGATCTTTCAACCGCCAAATACGCCGTTGAGAAGGCAAAGCTGGAGGCTTCCAAACAAGCCATCATGAGCGTGATCCAGGGCGAGGAAAGCATGATCGACCTGGGGCTTGCCGAACAGAAGCTGAAGGTGCAGGAAGCGGCGATGCTGACGCACCGGAAGGTGGCGGAATCGAAGGTCTCCGCACTGGAGCGGGCGAGAGATACGGCCAAACAGCAGGTGGAGTTGACGCAAAGCCATCTGGACCTGATGGAATTGAAAAGCCCGCTGAACGGCGTGATCAACTACCTGCCCAACTACTCGCAGGGCTGGATGAACGCGCAGCCTTTTAAGGTAGGGGATCATGCGGTGCCGGGTCAGGTGTTGGCGGAAATTCCGGATCTGAGCACGCTGGAGATGGAAAGCAAGGTAGATGAGGTGGATCGGGGGCGGATCGCGGTGGGAAATTCGGTGCTGGTTCGCGTGGATGCCTTTCCCGAAAAGACAATGCCTGCCATTATCGCCAGGATTACCCCGTTAACCGAGCAGAGTTTCAACGAATGGCCGCCCACGCGGAGTTTTCGGGCCTTTGCGAAGCTGCAAATGGCCGATCCGCGGATGAGGCCGGGAATGAATGCCGCGGCGGATCTGGTGGAGACGCGGTATCCCGACGCGATCAGCATCCCGTTGAAGGCGCTCTTCACCATCAGCGGAAAGCCAGCGGTCTATGTAAAGAACAAAAGCGGCCAGTACATTCCCACGCCGGTCGAGGTGATCGCAAGGAACCCGGACGAGGTGGCCGTGAAAGGAATTGGGGGCGGCACGATGGTCGCACTGGCGGAGCCCCCGCAGGAGAAGAAATGAACTCGGAGCTGAAGACCGGCGCTGCCCAAAAAGACGAATTGCTTGTGGTTACTACCGTACGTCTGCAAAGCCGCGCCGGGGCTCGGGCAAAGCGGAAGTGGGCCAGGTGGGTCGCGGGAGCAGTTCTGATGATAGCGGCAGCGGCCACGGCGACGTGGTACGGACGCCGCGCGTGGAGAGATATCACGCGGGTAAAAGTGGAAGTGATTCCAACTGCGAGCGTGCAGCGGGGCAACGTGACTCTCGAAGTGACGGCGCGGGGGGAACTGCGCGGCGGGAATCCCGAGGTGCTGATCGCTCCGCTGACTGGCGGTCTGGATATGCATCTGACGTCAATGAAGGAAAGCGGCGAGCCGGTGAAGACCGGGGAGGTGGTGGCCGGGTTCGACACCACCGAGCAGGAGTACAAGCTTCGGGAAGCTGAGGCGGACCTGGCGGAGACTGAACAGAAGCTGATCCAGGCGAAGGCGCAGCGGGACGCCCAGGAAGAGGAAGACAAATACGCTCTGCTGAAGGCGGCCAGCGACGTGACACTGGCCGAACTGGAGGTCCGCAAGAACCCTCTGCTGCCCACGCTTACGGCCCGGCAGAACACGCTTGCACTGGAAGCCGCAAAGGATCACTCGACCCAGCTGCAGCACAATCTGGCAAATCGCAAGGCCACGAACGAAGCAGGCATTGCCATTCAGGAAGCGGCGCGGGGCAAGGCGCAATCGCAGGCCACCACAGCCCGCCGCAATATCGACGCCATGACGCTGAAGGCGCATCGGGACGGGTACTTCTCCATTCGGCAGAACACCAACCAGAACATGATGTTTTTCGGGATGACCCTGCCCTATTTCCAGGTAGGCGATACGGTTCGGCCGGGCATGGCCGTGGCGGAAATTCCCGATCTGAAGAACTGGGAGGTGGGGGCGAAGATCAGCGAACTGGATCGCGGGCACATACAGGTAGGTCAGCACACCGGGGTGCGGATTGTGGCTGTGCCGGGGCGAGTTTACAAAGCGCACGTGAAGGAAATGGGCGGCACCACCGGTTCGCCGTGGGACAGGCATTTCGAGTGCATGATCGCGATTGAAGATCCGTCTGCGGAACTGCGGCCGGGCATGAGTTCGAACATCATCATCACCACGGATGAGATGAAGGGCGTGCTTTCGCTGCCCGCGCAGGCGCTGTTCGAAAGCGACGGCAAGACGTTCGTTTATGTGCAGACGCCAAACGGGTTTGTGCCGAAGGACGTAGCCCTGGTTCGCCGAAATGAATTGCGGGTGGTGCTGACGGGCGTGAACGAAGGGCAGGTTGTTGCCCTTGCCAACCCGACAGAGACTGCGAAGAAGAAAGGTGCCGGCGGCGCGATGCAGTCCCTGCCCAAATCACGCTGACACGGTACTTTTCAGATCTGGCGCTGGCGGCAGTGAACCTGTGGGCTCAGAAGACGCGCACTGTATTGACGGCCCTGGGCATTATCTTCGGCGTAGGCGCGGTGATCGGGATGCTGGCCATCGGCGCTGGTGCCCGCGAGGAGTCGCTGCGTTTTATAGAGACACTGGGTGTGCGCAATCTGCTGATCGAGTCGCGGCCGGCGACCAGCGATCAGGAGATGCAGCAGAGGCGGCGATCATCGCCGGGTTTAACAGAGCGGGACGTGCGGGTCTTACAGGGGAATGTGGATCAGCTGGATCTGATCTCGGCCAGGCGCAGTATGCACCCTGCGCAAGTGTTTCCCAAGCCCACGCCCGATCTGCCGGAACTCTATGGAGTGCGGCCGGCATACTCCGCGATCCACAACTGGAAGTTCGCGGAGGGTCGGCCCTTCGACACGGCGAGTGACGAGGCCAGTGCCGCAGTCTGCATTCTGGGCGAGAAAGCTAAGGTTGCAATCCTCGGTTACGGCGCTGCGGTGGACAAGTTCGTGAAGGTGAATGACACCTGGCTGCGTGTGGTCGGGGTGCTGAAAGATCAGGTGAGTTCGGGGTCGGGAACGGCGCAGTCGCAGGACCCGAACTTTGTGGTCTACATACCCCTGAATACGTTTCAGTACCGGTTCTTCGACAGGGGCGGCAGTTTCAAAGATGAACTCGATGGCGTGGACATTCGCTTGAAACTGGGGGCAGACAGTGTGGCCGCAGCCAAGGTGGTGTCGGCGATTCTGAATTCCACGCACCATAAGATCACGGATTTTCTGGTGACGATCCCGGCGGAGTTGCTGGCGGAACAGCAGCGATCGCAATCGATCTTTACTTACGTGATGGTGGCCATCGCAGCCATTTCATTGCTGGTGGGTGGCATCGGAATCATGAACATCGTGCTGGCGACGGTGCTGGAGAGGACGCGCGAGATTGGCATCAGGCGGTCAATCGGCGCGCGGCGCGGAGATATTGTACGGCAGTTTTTGTTCGAGTCGGTTCTGATTTCAATTGGTGGAGGCGTGGTGGGTATTGGATTTGGATATTTCCTCTCATGGCTGATTGCACGCGCAGCGGAATGGAACACGATTGTGACGCCGGCGTCGATCGGGATCGCGTTCGGAGTGTCCGTGGCGGTGGGCATCGTTTTTGGAATTTACCCGGCGCGAAAGGCTTCGCGAATCGATCCGATTGAAGCATTGCGCTATGAGTAAGGGCCTCGCGGTTCTGTTGATTTGCGCAATGCTTTTGCCTGGGGCGTCCGTGCCCGTTCCGATGTGGGTTGAGAGCAGGTTCAATCCCGACACGGTAAAGCTGCGGGATGTTTCGGGGATTGCCGAGCGCATTGCGGACGGCAAGCTGAACCTGATGCTGATCGGGTTTCTGGAACTTGTCTTGCGAAATTCGACCGATATCAATCTCACGCGGCTTGACGTTTACACGGCTGCTAACCAGATTCAGTTTGCACGGGCGGTTTTTGATCCGGTGGTGGCCCTGGGCTTCAACACGGTGCGGTCCGTATCGCCCCAGGTTTCGCAGATTGGCGGCGCATCAACGCTGAGCGCGCTCAATCAGAATTCGTTCATCAACTACCAGGAATTACTGGCAACGGGCCAGACGGGGTCGGTGGGATTCAGCTCTTCTCGCAGTTCGACGAACAGCTCGTTAAATCTATTGAATCCAAGCATTAACGGCACTCTGAACTTTACGTTTTCACAGCCGCTGCTGCAGAACCGTGATGGAATTCAGCTCAAAGCGCCGCAGCAGATTGCACGCACGCAGTTGACGATTACATCGCGACAGAGCGAAGCGCGGATTGCGGATATTGTGGCTATGGCGGCGGGCCAGTACTGGGATGCGGTGCGAGCCCGCGACAACATCAAGGTCCTGCAGCAAACCCTGGCGCTGGCGCAGAAATCGTATGACAGGGACAAGCAGGCGCTCGACTTAGGGGCGCTCGCAGGCCTGGACATCTATCAATCGGAAACGCAGGTTGCGGAACGAAAGCGCGATCTGGTGCAGGCGCAGTACGCGTACCGTTCGGCGCTGGATGGTTTGCGGCGATTGATCGGCGCGGATCTTTCGGCGGATTTGCGGGCCGTCGAACTTGTCCTGGGTGACGACCCCGCCTACCTTCCCAGCCGTGTCACCGTCTTGCCATACGAGGAGGCTTTAGGCGCGGCCTTGCGGGTACGTCCGGAAATGGATTCGGCGCGTCGGCGGGTGGCGATTGACGAACTGAATGCGCGCGTGGCGAAAAATCTGATGCTGCCGCGTCTGGATATCAGCGTACAGGGTTCGGGATTTGGGCTTTCGGGTAATCAGGTGCCGGTGACGGGGCCGCTGGGGATTACGACGCTGTCAGCTTCGGGCGGCCTGGGCAATACGCTCGGGCAGATTTTCGGCTTCAATTCGCCCACGTATGGCGCCGGCGTGCAATTGACGCTTCCGTTCCGGAGCACCTCAGCGAGGGCTCAGTTGTCAGATGCTTTGGTGGCCCGGACGCGCGATCAATACACCGAGCGGCTGGTGCAGCAGCAGATCATCCAGGATGTTCGGCTGACCCTGAATTCCATCGAGCTGGCGAATGCCACCATCGAAGCGGCCACGCTGGCCCGGGATCTTGCGCGGAAGAACGTGGAAGCGGAGCAGCAGAAGTATGAGCTGGGCACGATTACCGCGTTTGAGGTGCTGGACTCGCAGACCCGGCTCTCGACTTCCGAGAGCGCGCTGCTGAATGCTTATGTAGGCTATCAGCAGGCATTTGTGAGCTATCAGCGGGCGACGTGGACGCTGCTGGACGGGCTGGGAATGGTGCTTGAGATGCCCAGGGTGCGGTAGTGGATCAGGTCTGATCAAAAGATCAGCCGCACCCCGCCATTGACCCCACGGCCATCCAGTGGCGCCCATGCGTCAACGGCCCACCGCCCATCCGGCGCACGGCCGGGCCGGAGCAAAGAGTCCCACCTTGTCTGGCGGATATCGGTGAGATTCTCCAGATTCAGGAACAGCCGGTAGTGCTTTCCGACTCTGCGCTCCCCCATCACCCCCAAAATTACGTAAGCCCTGGATCGGCCGCGAAACGGATTTTCCTCCAGTCTTTGCTCACCCGTGTAATAACACTCCACACCCACCCGGCCCTTTCCTTCCTTGTCCCACACACCCACCAGCCCAAAACTCTGCCGAGGCGTGAGTGGAACATCCAGGCGCTGTCCCGATTCCGTCTCCCGCGCTTTCACGTATGTATAGGATGCTGTTGCAGAAAACGGTGCTTTTCTCCATGTACCCAGCAGCTCTGCGCCAACATTGTTGATGGGCCGCATCAGGTTGATGATCTGATAACGCACATCCCGCTCGACGTAGATCGCGTGGCTGATGGTCGCACCGAAGAGCGTAGCCGTAAAGGACAGGGGGCCTACATTCCGGGTCACGTCGATGGAAGCGCTGCGGCCCCTCTCGGCGACCAGCGGAGCCGGGATGGAAAGGCGCGAAAGTCCGGCCGCTTCGGTTTCTTCGGTCAGCGGCGAAGGGGCGAAGAATCCCTGTCCTGCCGATATGCGACTGATCCACCCCGCCCAGCGGAACAGCGCGGAGACGCGGGGGCTCAGGAAGGTCCCATACTTGTTATGAAAGTCGGCCCGCCCGCTCGCCGAAACCGACAACCATGGAGTGATGTCGATGTCATCCTGCAGGAAGATGCCGGGCGTAACATACGTATACGAAAAACGCGAGACCTCGCGCGGGCGGTAGGCGTCGCGTTCCACGGCAATGCCCGCAACCCAGGTATTCCGTCGATACGAGCCGCGAATAGCCGTCTCACCGAACAGCATGTCGTGACTGTCGTGCTCCGTCACCTCGCCGAACTGATGGCGATGCTGCTGCGAAGAAACCGTAAACCGCGAAGTCAGTACGTAACGCTGGCCGATGATGAACTGAGTGTTGCCTCCAATGTCGTAGCGCCGGGTATCCAGCGATTCCTGGTAAGGCGCGCCTGTCGCCGGCAGCACCGCACCCGGAGCCGTACCACCTCGGCGATCCTCATACGTGACGCCTCCTGTCAGTAACGCTGTCTTGCCATTTCCTCCATCCCAATAGAGGCGTGGCCGCATAACACCGCGCGTGTATCCCGCCAGATCCGACCAGCCGTCGTGATCCAGATCGTTGGATTGCTGCCAGTGGCCGCCGCCGAGCACAGTTCCGCTCCAGTGCGGCGACAACCGCGACGCCAGAAACAGGGTAGTATCCGTAGCGCCCAAAGTCGAACGATTCACCAGAAACTCATGAATTGGCTTATGGCCCGGACGTCGTGAGTTGAGATTCACCACGCCCGCCATAGCCCCGGCGCCATACAGCGCGGATGCTGCCCCTTTGATGACTTCCACCTGGCCAAGATCCATGGGGGGAATTTGCAGCAGGCCGAGTCCCGCGCCCTGCTGGCCAAACAACGGCAGGCCGTCCGAAAGGAAGCGCGTATAGCGGCCCTGCATCCCCTGTATCCGCACACTCGCCGCGCCCAGCGAGGGCGAGGCAGATTGGACCCGCAGCCCTCCCATCTCATTCAGCATCATGACGATATCGCCGGGCGTCATCATCATCTTCTCTTCGATCTCTTCGCGGTTGAGCACCTCGACCCGCAGCGGTGAATCCTGTAAACGCCTGTCCGTGCGGGTGGCGTAAACAGTGATTTCCTCCTCGACCGTCTCCTGCGGCTGAAGCTTGACAGTAACGGGCCAGTCGTGAACCTCATCAACGGTTAGAGTGGTCGTCGCAGACAGGAAGCCCTCTTTGGCAACCGTGATCTTGAGGGTGCCCAGCGGAACGGCGTGGCTGATCACGCCGTTCCTGTCCGTATGCAGCACAACGCCGCTCAGGTTGACCGTCGCGCCTTCCACCGGCGCGGCTTCTGCTCTCACTTCAACCTGCACCATCGCCCGTTGTTCCTGGCAGCCGGCAGGCGTGGTCGCAACCAGGGAAAGGAGAAGGATTGCGAGACGTATCGTTAGAGTGATCGACCGCAGCATCGGGAAGTTTCTTTGTCTTTCTGAGGCGAGAATAAGGCCTATAGTGACTATAGAGTCAAGGGGATCTGATGAAACGGGTGAGCATCGGGGAGGTTACAAAGGCGACGGCCATCAAGGCTGTAACCATCCGCTATTACGAAAAGATCGGTCTGTTCCCGCCGCCTGCACGTACCGGCAGCAATTATCGCGCTTACACGACCGATCATTTGCGCCAGCTACGGTTTATTCGTCGTTGCCGCGATCTCGGATTCACTCTCGATCAGGTGCGGGAGCTACTCCGGCTGTCCTCGCAGAAGAACAGCGAATGCTCCAATGTGGATCGGCTCACGGCCCGGCATCTGACCAATGTGGAGCAGAAGATTTCTGACCTGGAAAAGCTTGCCGGTGAACTCCGCCATCTCAGCAAATGCTGTAAGGGCGGCGGCATCATTGCGGATTGCCGGATCCTGCAGGCTCTCGCACCCGGCGAGGCCGCGCCGTAGTCAACGCCGCCCGTTCTCGCCGGATCCATAACATCCCGTGTGTCTGACGGTCGGAGTACAGGCTGAATTCATTCCTTTTGCTAAGCTCAAAATTCACCCATGGCCAAACTTTCGATCAAAGATCTGAACCTGAAGGATAAGCGTGTTTTCATCCGCGTGGACTTCAATGTACCGCTGGCAAATGGCG
>JAUZEU010000659.1 GCA_030838885.1 Bryobacterales bacterium
AATCGCTCGACCGAGCCGCGAACGCCCGCGGGATTCGCTCAGATGGCGGAGCGCGCGATCCATGCGGGTTTCGATGCCGTCAAGCTTGCGCCATGGGATGATATGCCGCGCGACTTATCTGATGCGGTCAGGGTTGAAGAGATAACACAACTGGGAATCGACCGGGCGACTGCGGTTCGTAAGGTCCTGGGTGGTGGCAGAGACCTGTTGCTTGACGCGCACAGCAAATTCGACCTGGCCCGTGGCCTTGACCTGGCCAAAAGGGTGGAACCGCTCAACCTTTTCTGGCTCGAGGAAGTTACAAACGTGCCGGACCTGCCTGCAATTCGACGAGCAGAACGGATGCCTGCTGCGGGAGGCGAAGTGATCTACGGAACGAAAGGATTTCTGCCGTATATCAACGCTGGCTCGGTGGACATCGTGATGCCGGATGTAAAGTACTGCGGGGGCATGCTGGAATTGAAGAAGATTGCGAGCCTTGCGGAAGCAGCAGGTCTCAAAGTATCGCCGCATGGGCCTGCCAGTCCGGTGGGAAATGTCGCGGCGGCGCACGTCTGTGCTGGAATGCCGAACTTCCTCATCCTCGAGTTCTCCTATGGAGAAGTACCGTGGCGCTCGGAATTGATCGATCCCCCTGAACAACTTGAGAAAGGATATCTCCGGATCCCGGCGCGTGCCGGATTGGGTATCCGCTTAAACGAGAAGGTGGCCGCAAAGTATCGGGCGGAGTAATCTCGACGATTCACCGGACACAACGCGCTCAGCGAATCCTTGACGAACCGGGATAGCGGCTCATCCTCCGGACTGGCCTTCGTCTTCAAGTCTCGGCGGTTCCGCGTGCTCAGTTGTCTGCCCTTTGAGTTGATCCCGCAATGCATCGGAGTGGTTAGGGTCGCCTGAATCCGCGGGAGTATTCACGGAAGGTTCTGGTTTAGTCACGTGATTGCTCATGGCCATGATAGTAACCAAATAATGCGGGGCGCACACGGCGCCACTGTACCTCGCCACTCAGCACGAATGTCGGTAACGAATGTGCCATGCTGAAACCAGCATGAGAGATCCCGCACAGATTGAACAAGACATAATCGCCATCGGCGCCATCTCCGACGACTCCCTCAAAATCGAGGAGATCATTGCGTGGTGCGCCACCCATCCCCACGATGTTCCTGTAGCGATTCGCATCCTGCTCGGCAAAGTCGAACATCCAAAGCGCTCTGCTGAATAAGGCCTGCGGCCCATGGGACACGAGCCAGTCTCGTTCGCTGAGAGGCCGATCTGATAGCACAAACCGGGCGGGAGGATTTCTCGCTCCCGCCCGGCTTCGGGGGAAATGCCACTTCAGAGGCGTCGTGTTGAACCGTGTGTCAGTCGGCGTTTACCGCTCGAAGCGGGACGACAACGAGAGCGGCTTCTTCCTTGTACCGGGCCTTCTTGCTGCTCGGGCTATAGGAGATAGATCCGTCGGGCGTTCTGACCGACGTCAGCACACAGCCGCTGCCATCCGAGCAGCGAAACAGTAATGCCGGGCTCCCAACTGTCCAGGTATCCTTCAGCCCACCCGAAACAAACTCCTTATGCAGGGTTGCCTGGTTTTGCAGCGTAGTAATGCCGAATCCGCTGTTCATATTCGCGCGGGCGATCGTGTACTCGCCGGCAGGATAGCTGCTGTTTGCAGTTTGGAACGCGAACGGAATCTTCGCTTTCATTTCTGTTTGGCCATATGCCATCGTCCCGAGGACCATCGCGCTGGCCGCCAACATAGCAATTCGATTCACTAGACTCGTCATTTTCGGCCTCCTTTGGGCTGGTATTCCGGGCGGGCTTTCCTTTGTTTGTCGTAGCCTGTCTGGTTTACGCGATCACATAGTGCACTTGGCGCGCCGTACACTCGCCTCCCGCAAGCCTTTGAAAAGGCTGGACATTGCAACAGATCGTGCACTGCTGATGAACCTTTGGGTTCACTTTCTGCAAACCAGGTGAACCGGTCGGTTCAGGAAGCAATGCTGGTACACTCACCCCATGGTGGACGCCACCGTTCAGGACACGCTGCTGCGTGCGTCGACGATGCTGTACCTGTTTCGGACCATCACTCTCGCCGACACCGCAGAACAGAAGCGCACACTTGAGTTGCACATAGTCCGTTTGATCAACGAGGTCTCAGGCACCGATGGCGGCTTTGTTCTGCTCAAATTGCCAGGCCAGTCACTCGCTGAAGCTGCGCGTGACCGCGAGTTCCCGGGGCTCTCCGCCGCTCTGGATCAGGCCTGTGCCGAAGGAATTGTCCATGTGAATGGCCTCACCATCGCTCCGTTGTATGTGCGTGAAAGAGTGGCAGGCGTCATCGGCGTGATGGGACCCGATTGCGGTGAAGTGTTGGGAGCAGTCGTTACTCTCGCCTCGACGGCACTGGAGAGCGCGCGCGAGTTCGATGAGCTTCGTGCAGAAAACACGCTGCTCAGGGGCCAGGCTGAGGCGGACGGCACTGGCATCATCGGACAGAGCGCAGCCATCCGCCGGTTGAGATCTCTCATCGCACGCATCGCGCCGCAGGAAACCACAGCCCTGATCCTGGGCGAAAGTGGCACCGGGAAAGAGCTTGTAGCGCGCGCCATCCATGCCGCCAGCCCGCGTGCGAAGCGCCCCTTCACCGCCATCAACTGCGCGGCACTCACTGATACGCTGCTGGAAAGCGAACTGTTCGGACACGAGAAGGGCGCATTCACCGGCGCAGCCACCCTGAAAAAGGGAAAGCTGGAGATGGCGGAAGGGGGTACGGTCTTCCTTGATGAGATTGGGGAAATGGCGCCGGGTTTACAGGCAAAGCTATTGAGGGTATTGCAGGAGCGGACCTTTGAACGAGTCGGCGGTACAGGCACCATTCCACTGGACATTCGGCTGATCGCTGCAACTAACCGCGATCTCGCCGCCGAAGCGAAGTGCGGCGGCTTTCGGCTCGATCTCTATCACCGTTTGAATGTCATCCAGCTCAGGACCTCGCCGCTCCGCGAACATCCCGAGGATATTCCGATCCTGGCGGGTCGCTTTCTGGAAATCCTGTCCGCGCGCTGTCACCGTCGCGTGTCTGCCATTGCGCCGGATGCCGAGCGCTGCCTGATGCGTTATTCGTGGCCAGGCAACGTACGCGAACTGCAGAATGCAATCGAACACGCGGTGATTCTTGGCTCGTCGGACTTGCTGCGGCCGGAAGATTTGCCCGAAACAGTCCTCGAAGCCGCCGCGCCCGCTGATCTGCCGAGCTCATATCATTCAGCCCTCGGCGAGACGCGGAGGGATTGCGTGATTCAGGCCTGGAGCGAAGCCGGCGGCGATCACCGCGAGGCTGCACGAATTCTCGGAATGCATCCAAATTCATTGCGGCGGCTGATTCGGCATTTGGCGCTTCGGGATCTGTTATCGCGAGCAGCATCCAGCGCTAAACAAAGCGGCTGAGGGACGAAGCGGGACACGCTGCCCCCCGGCCACGTCTTCCCGGTGACGAATTGCTTCTGACGCGCGCAGCTGCATTTGTGTTTTCAACAGATGACTGCATGCTCCCTTTGTCCAGGATCACGCCCGTTGCCTTGAGTTCCTCTGCAATGCTTTCAAATACACGCCATGGCGATTTCTTTACACCTTCCCCCCGGCCGCGTCTCGCCCGCCGCACGACACGAAGGCGTCATAAGTGATAGCGGATAGCTGCACCCTTCTGCCTGAGGACTCCGGGTGAGACAGCGGATACCCAGTCTCCCGCCTTGCTTCTCATCCCGCCGGCAGGTATCATCGCCTCTGCAATCTTCGGAGGCGAACTATTCATGAAGCGAACATTATGCCTGGTTGTTACCACTCTGCTGGTCTTTACCGCATATTCCCAAAACCGCACCCGCCACCGAATTCTCTTCAACCGCTTCCGCATGCCGGAAGTCGCCATCTTCGCTGCTGACCCGGACGGCAAGAATGAACGCCCCCTTGTTCCTCATCGCCAGATGGAGTACTCACCTTCTATCTCCCTCAACGGCCAGTGGGTCGCCTTCACCTCCGAAATCGCCGGCAAGGCCGACATCTGGCGCGTCCACCCCGATGGCTCCGGCCTCGAGCAGCTAACCCACGACCCCGCCTTCGACGACCAGGGCGCCATCTCGCCTGACGGCTCCAGCCTGGCCTTCATATCCACCCGCGAGGGCGGAACCGCCAATCTCTGGCTTCTCGACATCACCAGCCGCAAATACCGGAACCTCTCTCACAACTCCGCCGGCAGCTTTCGCCCCTCCTGGTCGCCCGACGGCAAATGGATCGCCTTCAGTTCCGACCTCGACGCCAGCCCCACCGTCAACACCCAGCTCTTCCCCGGTCAATGGGAACTGCTCCAGTCCACGGGAATCTATATCATCCATCCGGATGGCACCGCTCTGCGCCGTCTCACCCATCCTGGCGGCGTGGCCGGCACCCCATCCTGGTCTGCCGACGGCCAAAGCGTCCTCTTCTACGAAACCGACGAGACCGGCGCCTACCTTGCCAAGTCCTCCCGCTCCCGTACCGAAATCGTCTCCCTCGATATCGCCACGGGCAAACGCCACCAGTACACAGCGTCTGCTGACACCAAGCTCTGGCCCCAATCCCTTCCTAACGGCAAGATCGCCTGGGTCGTTCGCAGCGGTACCGAATCCGAGGGGCTCAAACTCTGGTATCCCGACAGGAAGATCGATACGCTCGCCAAAGGAGCCGTTCGCAACCCGAGTTGGTCCGGCGACGGCAAACAATTGGTATACGCGAAAATCCTTCATCCCGCCTCAACTGAGCACCTCATCCCTACCACCAGCCGTGACCCGGAATTCGAGCTCTTCCTCAGCGAGCCCTTCCCCTCGTTTTCCCCCGACGGCAAGCGTTTGCTCTACAGCCAGTACGGCAGCGATGGTGCCAACGCCGGGGACACCAGCGTTGAAATCATGGATGCCGATGGCGCCTCCAAACACACCCTGTTTCACGAAAAAGGATCTAGTGCCTACGATGCCGTTTGGTCCCCCTCCGGCGAGCTCATCGCGTTCAGCGTCGGACACTACTTTCGCAGCCCTGGCCTCCCCTCCGCTCAGATAGCTCTCATCAAGCCTGACGGCTCCGGCTTTCGCGCGATTGCCGACGACGGTTCCAATAACGGTTTCCCCGGTTGGTCGCCCGACGGGCAGCGCATAGTCTTTCGTCGCGGCAAGAAGTTGATGATTCTTACGCTTGCCGATAACACCGTAACCGCCCTCACCGATGGTTCCCACTACGACAACTTCCCCCAGTGGTCGCCGAAGGGCGACGCCATCATGTTCACCAGTGACCGCGACGGACGCTTCGAGCTCTACACGCTGCGGCCTGACGGCACGAACCTCCGCCGTTTGACCAATACTCCCGGAAGCAGCGCACATTCCATCTGGTCCAACAACGGCGAGTGGATCGTCTTCAGCAGCGGTCGCAAAGGCTTCAAGGACGAGATGGCGCTCTACGACGGCACCCCCCAACCCTACGGCGAAATCTTTGCCATGCACGCCGACGGCTCGGATGTCAGACAGCTCACCGACAACAAGTGGGAAGACGCCAGCGCCGGCTGGATGCCGGAAAAGTAAGCAGCCGGGGGGACACGCGGACCCCCGAAGCTGTAAGAGAATTCGGGTCGTAAGTAGCTTTGGGACATCCATGATAAGTAATTGTCAAGAGGGAGACGGAGGTCCCCGGCCCTCTTTTTGAGAGGGTGATCCTGGTGAAATCGTCAGCGAATTGCCCGCAGTGC
>JAUZEU010000671.1 GCA_030838885.1 Bryobacterales bacterium
CGCTCAGGTGCGCCGTCCAGTGGCGCAAGGTCAGCTTCGGCAGCCGCAGTGCGCACGGCGAAATCGCCGTGGCACGCCTGCTTACTGTCACTCGCACCTGCCGAATGCAGAATCGAGAGCCGCTCGACTACCTCGGCACCGCCATCCGCTCACACCGCAACACCCACGCGGTGCCTTCGCTGCTCAAAACAGCCCCGACCACCTGGACTGTTACCACTCATCTCTATGACATATGGCGACGCCTTGAAGTCGGCGCTGACGGTGGCAGATGACCCTACCACGGACTTCTGCAACACTTCGCTTCTAACCGCGCTTTACGCCAGATCCTTAACCCGCAGGCGAACTGCAGGATCGCCCAGGACCATATAATTGCGGGCGTCATCCCGCGCAATATACAAATTGGTAATGAAGGGCGGTTGCGGACCTTGAGCGGAGGGGACGCTTCCTCCCAGAGCTACGCCCAATTGCGCGGCGAGAGTGCTCCATTGCAGATTGATTGCATCCACCGCGAGGCCGATCGGCTGACCCTTCATGAGGCCCTCCAGCGGCGTACGGAGCGTCTGACACTGTGGCGTGCCGAGGAGATCTTCGAAGGTGTAGGTAAACGCCCGGTCGACATGCGCGATCACCGCGAGCGCTCCGCGGCTGAGCATCACCTGGGGAAGTCGTGCGATCAGTGGAGCGGGTGCAACCGAGATCTTTGAGCCGTCAGGATTGAAGAAAAAGTTATCTTCAGCCGGGCAACCGCCGCTGTAGCAGGCGAACAGGAATGCGATCATGCCGTGCAGGCTGGCATCGGCAGGAACGTCGTCGCCCGAGAACTGGTTGGTATCATCCAGCGGCTGGCCGGAACTCCAGGCCTGCGTAACCAAAGCACCCTGGAAGCGCCGCTGTTGTGCCGGATCCATCATGGGCCACTCGGCGCCGTGGGAGCCGGTGAAGAGCAGCGCGGGAGGACCTCCTGTGATGTTGCCGCGCATAATATCCTGCAACTGCTGTTTGCTCGCCTGTTCGCCGGAGAAGCAGTCGAAGCTGAATCCCCGGCGCTCACCGAGCTTGTCAGCGCCACCAAAATCCTCCAGGATCGCGCCTGAGAGCATCGAGGTTGCAATGTCGAGCGGATTGCGCGTCAACCATGCTGCGGCATTCTTGTGCTGTACCGGTCTGAATCCTGGGTCTTCGTACGCCACCACTTTTTGGGCGTAGCGGCCATAGTCGGCGATATCGTCAAAGTGCAGCCGGCCTACCGCCCACTGCAAGTCGAACAGTGTCTGAAACTCAAACGGAATTCGTTCCAGCGTGCCGACAATCAGAAGGTAGTAGGGAACGCCCTTGCGCGGGTCGACGGGAGCGGCAAGCGACACCGAGCGGCTCATGGCCCAACTGCCTGCGGACTGTCCCGGTTGCACGCCGGTGGGCCCTTCAAAGACACGGAAGAGTTTGGGATCCTGCACCTGCTTCCGGCGCAGATCGAGCAGCGGCTGAAGCTGTTCCTTAATTCGCGGGTCGGCATCGGAAGCGAACAGTATCCCCCAGCCAGTCTGGGTCAGATCCGCCGGGTCGTCCACACTGCCGGCAACCGCAAGAACCTCGGGTGCCTGACTGCGCACGGTGACGATGGCGGGCGGGCTGGCGATGAGCAAGGCCTGGTCTTCAGACAGCGGAGGCCGCGCCGCGCCGGTGTCCGCGCGGACCCCGTTCGGTACCGGCGTCGCCGGGTGAGGTGTTACGCTGATTCCGCTCATGCCGCGAGTCCCTTCTCTGCGCCCTTCGCCACCTGCCATAGCACGTGCGCAACCTCGGGCCCATCAATTTTGCTGTGCCCGGAAATGAAGGCCGAGCCATCGAGATTATAGACACCGCCGCGACGGAAATCGTAGTGACCATCGCTGGCGAGCATGGGACGCGCCTCCGCTATCTTAGTTCCCTGGATCCCCCACGTCCCGACGCCACCGAAGGTCGGCAGCACTGCGGCTCCGCCCGCACCAAATGCCACCTCGTTTACCAGTCCCACTGCGGCCGGATAGGCGACGCCAACAGCCAGGTCGTGGCGGGATTGCGTAGTAACCAGTGGGCCGCCGACCGCCCCGGAAGTAAGCATGGAATTGAAGTAACCCCGGTTACTGCCATCGGGGAGCTTTTCCGCAAAGCCCCACAGCGAAAGTGCGCCCTGCACCATCACGGCGGAGTCCACCTTGCGTGGCAGCGGAGTGTTGCCATTGGGTCCGCCCAAAATTGAGGAAGTGACGATGCAGCCGAAGCTGTGTCCCATCAGATGAATGCGAGCGTCGGATGCCTGCTGCAATGCAGCCACAAACACATGCACGCCCCGTTCGCCGATGGTGCGGGCCCGGTGCTTCATCGTCCAGAACGAAGTTTGCCGCAAGCCTGCGAGAACACCGTTCCTGATGGTCCCGAAAATTCCGAAGCTCTGGCCGGCGCTGACGCGGCGCTCCACCACCACAGCGGTCTGGGGATCAAGCGGTACGCCTTCCTGATCTGGCGCGGCACTGGCATCGCTTCCGGCTGAGAAGCCGACGGCTTGACCCAGCGCGTGGTAAGCCGCCAGCGCCTCCGGAGGCAATGCCTTCGCGGCCGGATTCTCGGCAAATATCTTAAACAACACTTCCAGGGGAAGACGTACGGCAGCGCCGCCTCCGAAATGGGCCACCGCGGCGTCCAGCAGCCCACCCATATTCGGGGCGTCCGCGGAGCCGAAACTGGCAGGTGGGCCCGACGCAGTCTCCTCGCCCCACGGCAGGCTTGGCCAGTGCAGGCCAATGAACAGCGGCTTGAAGTTCGACCCCATCGCCGCACGGTCCGCTTCCAGCTTCCACATGGCGCCGATCCAGCGATTGTATTGGTCAATCGACGCCGGCGCATCTCCCATCCAGCCGTGGCTGAAAAGGAAAATGTCGGTGGGCTGGCCGTCTTTAACGCGTTTGAGAATTGTGTCGCTGAACGTACCTCCTTCGGGATCATCGGTGCGTTCCTTGCCCTGCTCGTCAAACATAATCAGGGAATATTGCACGTCGGTTTGTGGAATTCTCTGTGTTGGCATTCTTACCCCTGTCTTCTGACCCTTGTCTAAACTCAGTTTGCGATGTGGCTGACGTGTAGGTCTCGCGGGTCAGGCCTCCCGTGATACGCCAGTAAATCTGTTCCGCTACTTCAAAACTCAGCGGGCGGAGTTCGTTGGCTCCCGTCAGTTTCGAACGGCCGCGGCGAAGCTTATCGATGGAACCCCCATCGCCAATGGTGCGCAACGTCTCCATGGCGAACCGCATCAGCCCGGCATCGGGTGGCTGGCCCACGGGGAGACGGATCCGATCCGGCGGAGGCGCTTCCTCCCCACCCGCGACGATGAATTCACACAGTGGCCGGAGCCAGGCTTCCACGCTGTTGTCCTGCAGCTTGCCGAAGGCGCGCAGAGCATGTCCCTGCAGTGAAGGTGATTCTTCAAGCAGGCAGCGGGAAAGATAGTCCCGTGCGGCGGAGTTGGCGAGGTTAGCCTTTTCAATGAGGTAGCAGGTTTGCTGCTGGCGAAGCAAATCCACGGCGCCACTCCACGCTACCCAGGGCTCCAGGACGTTTGCGGACACCCAGTCGGCGCTCACTGCGCTGAGCGCGTCAACGATGGCCCATTTTACTTCGCGGTTTGCTGAATGCTCATAAGCGTCGAGAATGGCATGGCGATCGTCGTCGCGTCCCGTTTGCACGAGCGCGTAACAGGCCAGCACCGAACAGCGTGGATCATCGCGCTTGAGCAATGTGAGCATGCCGGCCGAATCCTGCGGTAGCTGCTTCCAGGCAGCGAGTAGCTCGGCCAGGTCAGGACGCTTCTCCATGACATAGCGCTCCGTAGCGTCAAAGATCCGGAGGAGACCTATGGCCGCGCGCTGCCGGATGCCGGCCCAGTCGAATTGTTCGGATTCGCCTTTCGTCACCGGATCGAAGGCGAGTCCCACGAGATACGGCACCACGTCCACTCGGCGTGAAGGGCAAATCACCGTCAGTTGGATCAGGGCATCCAATGCCTTAACGCGGTCGGCATACGGAGTTCGCAAATCCCAGCCTGAGCGCCACATGAGCGTGTCCGCCATTTGGTCCACTTCGTCGTCGACGTCACTGGAGGAACTCCCGTGCGCCACCATTTCCTGATAGCAATGGACCGCCAGGTACAACTGCTCTCCGACCGTTAGACTTGAGCCGGCAAGGATAGTCCGCAATAGATCTCCGGGCGCGGGCCAAAGCGATCCCAGCAGCACCAGAACGTTTTCCCAGCGCCGCAAGCGCGCCAGCCGCCCAAGGGAAGCCGTAATGTCCTCCAGGAGCATCGTACGGTCAGGAGAGGATACCAGCTTCCGCGCAGCAAAGTACGACTGCAGCGATGGGTACGCGAAACGAATCCCTTCCTCTCCACTCGACACCAGTAGCCAGCGGTCCTGCTCCAGCGCGTCCTTCAAATCCGAGAGCGTGAAATCGCGGCCGCCACGAGCTGCGGCGAGAATCTGGAAGTATCGCGAAACGGGCAGTTCGCCTCCGCGACCCGTCTGGATCTCCCATGCTACGCACTGTAACGCCTGTTCCGCGCTGGAGCGCGGGATGCGGCGGGTGTCGACCCGGTTCAGGTACTGCGTCGCCACCGCCTCGAGTATGGCCCTGCGAGATTGAGGCCGCTGACCGCGCGCGGCCAGGTCAATCATCTGTTGGAGAAAACGAGGCTGGCTGGCGAGGTCCGCCAGACCCGACGTCTCCACCCGCTGCCGGAGTTCGGTCGCTTGTTCTGTACCGAGACTATCCAGGTAGCTGATGATCTGCGAGCTCTCGAGCGGTTCGATGACGAGCAGCGTCGCTGCGTTGAGGTCCGGAGAGAGCGCGTCCAGCAACGATTCATCAGCCACCAGCACCAGGCGGCTGCCCGGCAAATCCGCCAGCCGCAGCATGGCGGCAATGGCATCCTGCCGCTCGTTGCCCGCCATATCGGTTTCGCAGCTAATCAGAAACAGGAACTCGCGGCCGCTCACGCGGTTCTTGTCGTCCGTACCCTCGATGCCTTTCCAAATGCGCTGAAGAATGGCCCATCGGCTCTGACCGCTTCCCGCCAACTCCGTCAGATCGAGCATAACCGGCAGGGGCGCTCCGGGGGTGGCCGAAAGGAACTCACGCGACGCTTGCCGGAACAGCCGTCCAATCTGGGTTCCCTTGGACGATCCGCGGGAGCCGGTGAGGATGGTCCTGGATCCCGGAGTCCGTATGCATTCCCATAGCCGCTTCCACATGTCGAAACGGGGACCGGCGGCCCCGTTTATCCGGTCGTAGCCGGCCAGACCCCGCGTATGCTCCACGACCTTCAGCGGCGGCCATGCTCGTTTGGCATCCTCGGGTAGTTCATCCGCGGCGCGCTTAAGTGCGTCGCGCAATTCGTCGGACCGCCACAGCCGGCCCCCACGAAATCGCGTGAACAAAGCCGGTATCGACCAGTTATCGCGAGATGCATCATGGATCAGCCTCTGTCGGCCACAGTTGACAGCCACGTCCACCAGCCCGTTATCCAATAGCCCGCGATAGAACTCTGCAAAGAACGCACGGGCGTCGTTCATTTCGACGAAGTCCTGCATGGCAATAGCGGCAGGTACACCGAGGCGGATGAGCAGGGGCGCAACGCCCGTGAACGGAGTTCCGCCCTGGGCAGGCGCGCCGGCGCTAAGACAGGCCTGAAATACGATCAGTTGCAAATCGTGAGTCACCCACGACTGCAGTTCCGTATCCTGCACCTGGTGGAGACCACCGTCTCCCTTTTCGAGCAGCAGCGAGCCGGTGTTGCTGTCGGGGTTGAAGTCCCCATGCCCGAGGAGATGCAACCCGTGAAAGCCGCGATGCAGAAACTCGGAGATGGTTTCGAGGGTAGTGTTGCCGGTCAGCAGTTCCCACCCGAGCGCAGTAAGGCGCGTTTTTAGATCGTCGCTGATACCGGTCCGGCCAGGCAGAACGGACACCTGCAGCCTGCGATCGAGTGGGCCCGATTCGAACTCGCTAACCAGGGAGCCGATTTCCCGCTCCACATTGATAGTCTGCAGGGGTTTTAGGCCCGCAGGATTGGCCACCGCAAAGACCAACCGAAAGAAAGGCGTCTCAGGGGGTTCCTCGTCCGGGAGTTCCACTGGAATGTAGCGGCATAAAGGAGTCTTCGGATTGACCGCGACACGCCAGTCGGCCCCGGCGAAAGGGAACCACACGCGCTCCCAACGTACCCAGTGCGGGACACGACTGTCATCATCCAGCAGGAGGCGAATGCGGAGCGATGTACCGCGGGTCATGCCCGCCTGATCAAGGGCTCGCAAAAGGCTGGGTGACGAAAGCTGCTTGCCGAGGGCCTTGCCGTAGACCTCCGGATCAATCGGGTCCAGCGAATTGAAATCGAAGACCGATTCTCCCTTCCACAATCCGGATCGTTCCACTCGCACCTCCACAGGGCAGCGCAGAGGCTGCCCTGCAGAAGCAGCTATGGGCGCAAGGAGCCGGATCTCGACATCAGTGTAATCGGGCACAGCTAAACTCGCAGGCGGCAGGACGAACTGAGGATCACACTGCCATCGGCGCCGTCGGCTGACGGTTGTGCTCTCACCCCGAACGCGGTGTCACCTGACGGCTGAACTCCCTTTAGCTTCCAGACGTCGTTCTCGCGCTGGATTTCCTGCACGACGAAACCAAACGTCACCGGTTGGGTGCCTGTATATGTGATCGTCGAGTTGGCCGCGCTGCTCGGCTTCACCGCTACTTTTGCGCCCACAACGCCCTGAATCGCGGGAACATCGACGCTGACCTCCGCGCCGCGCTCGTCGGTGGCCGTTACGGTAATCGAGTCAGACTTCAAAACGTCCACAATCAAATAGGCCTCAGCCTCGGGTTCCACAAAGTAGTGCTTGACTACGGGGTTGTCGGTCTTCAGCGTTCCCGAGGCCAGGTAGTTGCCAGCCTCAAAGGGAGCCACAACAGTTGAGGTCACGTTAGTGAAGGCGAACTGCACCTTGCGGGCTTGATGATAGGCCATATCGAGAGAGGGCATCGAAGCTCCGAATGCCGCCAGTGCATTGGCTAGCACCTTGATGCCAAGAGAGATATCCAGCGCATCGGACTTTTGGCCGTTCACAGCCACCGCCGAGTGGGGTGCCGATGGCGTGGGTTCAGGTATTGTGCTGGTCCACACGGAATGTAAGGGACCAAGCCATTGAGTAGTATCGTCCTTGCCGATAATATCCATCGGTTCGATGCCGACGCGCGGCAACTTGACTACGTTGTAGCCGAATTTGTTTAGAAATGTAATGCTTGGATCTTTTTTCTTGGCCATAAATTCCTCTCTGCCCGATCCGTCTGCGGTCCGGACCTATTCGAACACCTCTTGCCTCCGGAATCAACGCTTAAGACAGTATTTCCTGCAGCGGCGGGATATTTTTCGGATCCTGCGGTAAAATTCACCACATCCATGCCGGTTTATCGCCAGACCGCCATCGTCACGTTCACCTTGCCAGGGGTCAATATCGAGGAGCGGATGCCGCTCACCCGCGAGCGCGAGTACGGTGTAACAATCCGTATCGGGGAGCGCGAGTATCCTGCGCAGAATTTCCGCTCGCCGCGCAATGACGAAGAATGGCGAGAGTATGTGCGCCGGCTTCGAGACTGCAACACGAACCGCAACGAAAATGGATATCGCGGGGCTGTCTTAATTCGCACCATCGGTCGCGACCTCTATGAAAAGCTGGCCGGCTTGAGCCCGCGCCTGGCGGAATTTCTGCGGAACGCCACCGTGCCAAGACGGCTTGTGATTCAGACTACGCGGCCCGAGCTTCACACCCTGCCTTGGGGTGCACTCTACGACACTGATGGAAACTTTCTCGCTGCCGGCGATCTGTCGATAGCCGAGTGCTGGGAGGATTTCTCCACTTTGCCGGAAGCTATGCGGGACCGCCTGAATCTTAAAGCCGAGTTAGCCCCGGACACTAAGAAGATCACCCGATCATCCCTGGAGGATCTTCCGGAAGAGATCACTCGCAATCCGTTCGGCGCCCCGGACATTCTCCACATGGAGGCCCATGGCAACGCCGTACTAGGCGAGATAGGTGAAGTAGGCTCGTGGAAGATGGCACAGAAGTTCGAAAAAGCCAAGGTGGCCCTGCTATGGAGTTGTTATTCTGCTTCTGGTAATTCCTGGGGCGACTCTCCCGCAATGTGTCTCCATCGCCTTGGTTCCACGTTCGTCTTATCGTTTCAGGCTGAGTTGCACAACCTGGATGCGCAATCCATCTCCAGTGACTTGTACCGGGGTGTCTTCGGCCCGATGCCCAGCCGCGATCTCGAATCAACCCTCGTTCGCATCCGCGCAGCCCGATTCAGGGACCAGTTTGAGAATGCAAACTGGGCTTCCATTACGCTGTACCTGCGCAATCCGATAGATCTGAGTGCGTTACCGCTCAACGGACCCCGCGTGCCTGCCGAATGCTGGAGCGAGGAAGCCCTGGACAATCATTGGGATGAAGTGGTGAAAACGGTAGCGCGATTGAAACCCGGCGACCGGTTGAGTCTGGAAGGTGCCCCGCAGCCTGACAAACTCCCAGAAGGTCCTTTCCGCACCTGGAAAGGTACGGTGATCCGACTCGACGGCGGGCAGGATCCCTTGTCGAAATCGACCCTTAAGCAGTTGGATCTCGACCCGGACCAGGCGCCGAAGACGCATCCCGCCGATTGCCTCACCTGGTTCTTCGACAAGGTCGCGCGTTACGGTGCGCCCCTGATCGTTTGGAGCAACTCCGCACCGCGTCACCTCAAATTTCTGGAACTGATTGCGCCTTCCAATACCTTAACCTTTCTGCTTCTCTACGGGCCACCGGATATTCGCGGCGTCGTGGAACTGGTCAATGACAACCGCCTCGCCGAGGCGCGAACAGTCTCGGCCGGGCTAACAGAAGAATCGGGCGATGAGTGCTGGCAAGCCGCGTATATGGCCTATGCGCGCAGCGAGAACGAAACGGAAGCCTTACGGTGTATTTACGCTCTGAAGAGTGAATCCGAGCGGATGCTGCTTTCAGGAAATTTTGTGAGCCGATTCGGTCTGGATCCCAGGGATCCCGGCCGTAGATTGGCTGGGCTGGAGCGCCGCCAGGTGGAGGAAGCTTACTATCAGGCGGCCACAAGCATATCTGATAAAAATGACCGTGATATCGGCCGCGCGCGTCTGGAGTTGGGCTATCTGCTGCAGTCACAAGGTGAGTTTGCCGCGGCCGAGCACATCTATCGTGATGCAACCGAAAATCTGGAGCGAGCCACGCAACGCGACACGCGCTGGCATATTGCGCTGGGCCGCGTGCTGCGTGACCGAGCGGACTTGCTCGCTCGCCAGCGCAGCCGTCTGGCCGAAGCCTTGGCCCTGCTGCAACGCGCGCTCGCAATCCACTCTTATCACGGACGCGAACTGCAAGTGGCCTATTCAAACGTCACGGCCGCACGAATCGCCCTCGCTGCAGGTCGCCATTCAGACGCCATTGAGCATGCCTTAGACGCAGCAAATATTTTTGAGGGTTGCGACACCTGGCGAGGTTGGAGCGAGCCGGTATTGATCCTACTCGACGCGCTGGCTGAGACACGTCAAACGGACCGCATGATAGCGATATCGGACCTGGGAATAGCGAAAGTTGGCAACTCGAATTTAGCTGAGGGACTGCAGAAGATGGCTCAGGCACGGTTGAGATTCAAGAAGGCGCAGGCGTTTTGGATCGCAGGCAAGCTGGATGCGGCGAGTGAGCAATTG
>JAUZEU010000577.1 GCA_030838885.1 Bryobacterales bacterium
GTGATGAAAGTCGGCGCTTACACCCTGAAGGTTGTCGACCTGACAGAAGGCGATACGCCGAATTATCAGTGGGAAACCGCCCTGCTCGATGTCTCGAAAAACGGCGAGCACTTGGGTACCCTCGAACCGACCCGCCGCTTCTACAAAGCCGCCCAACAGGCCACCGCGGTGATCGCGCTGCGCAGCCGCCTCAATGAGGATCTCTACATCAACTATGCCGCTCATACCGGCAACAAAGCCACCCTGCAGGCCTACGTCTTCCCGCTCGTGGACTGGATCTGGATCGGTGTGCTGGTTCTGGTCGGCGGCACCCTGGTAGCTCTCGTGCCAGCCAAGGTTGCCCGGTCTTATGCGCGAACCGAAGTGGTTGGCGTCGCCCGGTCGGCAGTGGCGAAAAAGGACGGCTCGCTCGTCGGCCAATCGGACAGAGTATCGGAATGAAACGTGTATTCCTGTTGTTTGTTCTGGTCTGCGCGGCTCTCGCGCAGACCGAATCGGAAATTGAAAGCGATTCTGTAAGACGCGTTGGCACCCACATCGCGTGCCAGTGCGGCGCCTGTTCGGAGAACGTGAATTGCAATATGTCGTCGGGGCAGTGCCATTTCTGCAAGCCTGCCCGCACGAAGATCTATAAAATGCAGCGGGCGGGAATGAGTGACGATCAGGTGATCGCTGGCTTTATTACCGAATACGGCAAATCGATCTTCCGCGCCGATCCGAACTCCTTCTTCTGGATGGTGCCGTATCTGTCGCTGCTCGCAGGAGCCGGAGTTCTGTGGCTCGTCCTCAAAAAGATGAGAGGCGGCAAGCCGATGACCCCTGCGCCGGCCGGGCCTGCCATCGACGATCCCGTGCTTGCCAAATACCGAGCCGCGATTGAAAAAGATACTGACAAGTTAGACTGAAAAATCCCGTCGCACCGATTGGATTGAACAAGACATCGTCGCTTTTAAACCATGGACCCTAGCCTCATTCTTGGAGCGCTTCTGGGAGCCGGCATGATCGGCTTCCTCCTGCTCATCCGCTATAAAGACCTGCCGCAGCCGAAGCCCGTCTCGCCTTTCCGGCACTTGGACGAGCGCAAGGCGTCCATCTATGAAAACCTCCGAGACCTCCAGTTCGAATACCGGCTCGATAAGATGTCGGACGAAGACTACCGGGCCACCAAACTGGAACTGCAAAAAGAACTCGCCCACGTGCTCGAAGAAACGGACCGCGTGAAAGAGCGGCTCGGTCTGGCGACAGTGGTGAAGCCGGCCCCGTCAAAGGCCGCTGCGGCCTCGGCAAAGTACACTTGCCCCGGCTGCGGAGCTACCTTCGACAAAGCGCTGAAGTTCTGCGGCGAATGCGGCAAACCGATGTCTGCCAGATCCGGGGTTTCTCAATGAAATACCTGTTGCTCGTAATCGCGGCCGCCTCGATGGTCCATGCTGCCGTGGATGGCACTGTGGTCAATTCCACAACCGGCAAGCCGCAGTCCGGCGCGACTGTCACCCTCTTCCAGCCCACCAACCAGGGTCCCCAGTTTATCGAAAGCGTCAAGACTGACGCCCAGGGAAAATTCCAGATCACTAAAGAAGTTCCCCCCGGTCCCGGCCCGCTCTTGCTCCAGGCTGTCTACAGCGGCGTCCAGTACAACAAGATGCTGCCTCCCGGGACGCCCACAGCAGGCGTGGAAATATCGGTCTACGAAGCCTCCAAAACGCAGGGCGCGGCGAAAATCGATCAGCACATGATCCTGCTGGAGCCCTCTGCCGACGGCAATGTGCAGGTCAGCGAGAGCTATGTTTTCAAGAACGACGGTAAGGCCACCTGGAACGACCCTGATAACGGCACCCTGCAGTTCGCTCTGCCGGCAGGGGCACAGGGCAAAGTCGAAGTGAATGCCCTCGCGCCCGGCGGTTTGCCTCTGCGCAAAGCTCCGGATCCGGGCAAGCAGCCCAACACCTTCAAACTCGATTTCCCGATCAAACCGGGCGAATCCCGCGTAGACCTCCAGTGGTCCATGCCCTTCCGCGTTCCGGGCGTCTTTACAGATCGTATTCTGACCAAAGGCGGTAATACCCGCATCATCGCGCCGGTCGGCGTGACGTTCAAAGGCGACGGACTGAAAAATCTCGGGCAGGAGCCCCGCACGCAAGCTACAATCTGGGGCGTCGAAGGCCCCGACATCAAGTTCGAAGTGCAGGGAACCGGCTCGCTCAATGACCCCAGCGCGAGCGGCGGTCAACAAGGCGGACAGGGCGGCGCAGGCCAGCCCGCACTCGGCATGAACCTGCCGAAGCTGTACGGTATGGCAAGCGGAGGCGCTGACTTCTTTACCGCTCTCCTTGCAGTGAAGTGGCTCCTGCTGACCGTGCTCGGCATGCTGGCGCTCGGGTTCATCATTCTCTACCGCAAAGGCAATCCCATCCAGTCTGCCGAAAGCGTAGAGCCTCCCGCTTCGCAGGCCCCGAAAGCTGCCAAACATGCTCGCGGTCGCGGCTGACCGCGTCTGGAAGTACTTCGGCGATTACCCTGCGCTCCGCAGTACCGACCTTCACGTGGAAGCCGGCTCCTGCCTGGCGCTCCTGGGACGTAACGGGGCAGGGAAGACAACCCTGCTACGTATCCTGGCCCATCTGTCCCGGCCAACCAAAGGTGACGTGAAGATTCACGGAACAATAGGCTACCTGGGCCATGGCATCGGCGTCTATGATGACCTTTCGGCCCTCGAAAACCTACTGCTCTTCGGGCGTTTGCAAGGCGTGAAAAATCCGGCGAAGGCGGCAGACGAGGCCCTCGAACGTGTAGGGCTGGCCCGTGTGAAAGACGGCATGGCCCGCGAATTTTCCCGCGGCATGCGGCAGCGCCTCGCCGTAGCCCGCGCCTTCCTGCACCATCCCGAAATCCTCCTGCTGGATGAGCCGTTCACCTCCCTCGACGATAAAGCCATTGCCGTCCTGCAGTCCCTCCTCGAATCCGCACTCACCGGCGGCGCGACCATCATCATGTCCACGCACCAGATCCGTGAAGCCATGGAACTGGCCACTCACGTTGCCATGCTGGAGCGCGGCAAGATGGTCCACGCAGGCCCGCGTACCACCGAGATGCTCACCGACCCCGGCTGGCTCTATCGAACCTACGGGGAACAAACTTCGTGAAGCGGGGCCTCGTCACCGCCTTCGTCATCGCGAAGAAAGACCTGCAAACCGAACTCCGCACCAAGGAATCCATCAACGCGGCAGCCTCGTTCGCGCTGGTCATCCTTGTGCTGTTCAGCTTCGCCTTCGATATTGCCCGGGAAGAGTTCTACGCCATTTCCGGGGGATTGCTCTGGCTGGTCTACTCCTTCGCCGGCGCGCTTATCGTGAACCGCAGCTTCTCCCGCGAACTCCCTAACGACTGTCTGGACGTACTCATCGCCTCGGCCTCGCCCGCATGGGGCATCTTCCTGGGCAAGGCCTTCGCCGCGTTCGTTCTGCTGGTCGTGGTCGAACTCCTCTCGCTGCCCGTCTTCGGCCTGTTCTATAACATTCAGTGGGTCCCGGTCTTCTGGCCTCTTTTCGCCATCATGGTGCTCGCCACGTGGGGCATTACAGTCGTCGGTGCGGGCCTGAGCGCCCTCACCGTGAATGTGCGCCTGCGTGAACTCATGGTGCCGGCCCTGCTTTACCCGCTTCTCATCCCGGTTCTCATCGCCGCCATGCAGATGACCACCGCCCTGCTGAGCTCGGATCCCTTCTCGCTGGCCACGGATGCCGAACTCCGCCTCCTGATCGTTTTCGATATCGTGTACTCGTCTCTGGCGCTGTATCTGATCGAGTTTATTCTGGTCTTTTAAGGAGCTCAATGCGCGAAAAAATCATCTACGCACTCGGCATCACAGGCACCCTGCTGATGCTTTGGAATCTGCACACCATCTTTACCGTGCTGCCCGATGAAGCCCAGCAGGGCGCCATCGGACGCATGATCTTCATTCACGTCCCCGCCGCGCTCAGCGCCTATCTCTTCTACTCCGTCGCTGTTATCGCCAGCATCGCCTTTCTCATCCGCAGAAACTTCTTCTACGATTCGCTCGCGGTGGCATGCGTGGAAGTGGGCACCATGTTGACCATGGTCAACCTGGTTACCGGCAGCCTCTGGGGCAAAGTCATCTGGGGCATCTGGTGGGCGTGGGATGCGCGCATGACAACGCAGCTAATGTTGTTTCTGCTCTATCTGGGATATCTGCTGATGCGACCGGCAGTTACCGAACC
>JAUZEU010000681.1 GCA_030838885.1 Bryobacterales bacterium
AATGTCAAAGCCTGCGCTGCGGAGCATGGCTTCCGCACAGGCACGGTTGGGAATCCACCAGTTGGTGGGGTCCTGCGAATAACTCTTTTCCACGAAATACATTTTGGGGTATCCGGGCTGCTCAAAAACCTCGGTTTCCCAAAAGTCGTAATCGGGATTCAGGTCTGCTTCTTCCACGCTGCCGCGTTGCATTGATTGAAAGACCATTGTGTCCAGTGCCACGTGCTCGTGGATCAGATCGAGGGCAAGCAGCGGATGCCGGAGATGATACAGAACACCCATAAACAAAACGATGTCAAACTTCTCCCGAAGCGATTCCAGGTCATAGACGCTTAGCTCCCGGAATTCGATGTCGAGCCCATTCACTTCCGCGACAAAGCGGGCCTGAGCGAGATAGTCGGGATCGAAGTCGATGCCAAGGACACGCGAAGCGCCGCGTCTCTTCATCTCGACGGAATAAAAGCCGGCATTACATCCGATATCCAGGACTGACTTCCCTTTGAGATCGGCTGGTATGGCGTGCTGAAAGCGGTTCCACTTCGCGGCAGGGTAATCGCCGAGAAAGTGATCCGGTGCGGTCTGCACACCCAGCAGTTCCATGTTCTGAAACCACTTTCCAAGCCGGTCAATATTGCTCTTCACTTCTTCGGCGGTCATTTGGCCGGCCGCTCTCCGCAATGTCATGCCACCTGCCTCCCCACAGATGTTTCACGCGTTTTTTCGACCAGACTACGCATGGCTTCGAGATAACCGTCCATAGTGCCCACGTCGAAATAGGATTGCCCCGCGCGAACGCCCCATGCCTCGCCGCCTTGTTCAAGCCACGCGTTCACAAGAGTTCCGATGTACTCGTCTTTGCGGTCGCGTCTGTTCCACAGATCGAATAGCTCGCGTAAGGTCGACCCCTGCATCTTGAAAGCGCCCCAAATCCAATGTGAGACGGCCGTGGCTTCCTTTACGCGAATGGCAGTTACGCGCCCTTCCTGGTCACATTCAACGGAATCGAATAATTGAGGATTTGCCACCGGAAACAGCAGAAACGAAAACCTGTCATCCGGTAACTCGCTTAGAGCGTCGGCCGGGAACCAGATTGTGTCAGGCAGACCCACCACCACAGGCGCATCAGGCTCAATCACCAGAAGAGCACGGAAAATCGCGTCACAAAGCCCATCCGGGCGCTGCTGTACCGCGTAGCAAATAGAAGCGGACCAGGCGGAGCCGCCGTAATATTCGAGAATGTCCGCCTTATCTGGCGAGATAACAATACAGATGCGGCGCGCGCCGGCCAGAGCGAACCGTTCCATGAGGTAGTCGCTCACGGCGCGTGGTCGGCGCAGGTCGCCATCCACGCTTCCACTCATCGGCAGCAGTTCTTTTGAGAACGCAAGTGGCTGAATTCGACTGCCTTTTCCGGCAGCAGGAATTATGCCCCACATGTAATTCTCCCCTCGAAAGCCGGTGAACTGCTGTACGCAGATTCAAGAATTGTTTCCAGATCTTTGGCACGTTGATCCGAGGTGTGGTCTGACAGGGTTCGCTCGCGCGCTGCACGCCCGATTCGTGCCAGCTCGTCGGGGGAACGGTGCAGCATTTCCAACGCATCTTCAGTGGTATGGCCGAGCAGGATCTCTGATCCTGGCGCATAAAACGTTTCGATGCCCTCCCAGCAGTCACTGAATACCGGGATTCCACAGGCAGCAGCTTCGAACAGCCGGCCCGACGGACAGAAGCCCGATTCAGCCATGGGGCCCCGCGTGACGTTCAGTGTTATGTCAGACGAGCAGTAAAAGGCCGGGTGCCTTGACGGAGGGAGATGACTTACCCAGTAGATATTGGCGAGCCACGGAAAGTTACTGTCGTACATAGATCCGCCAATGATGAATTTTTTCTGCGGGAGTCGGCGAGCCGGTTCGAGCAGTAACTTCCGCAAAACATCGACGCGGTCGGCCGAATGAGTGCCCAGATACGACAGGTCGGCGCGGAGTTCCGGATCCGGATTGGTGGGCTGATGAATCTCTGGATCGACGCTGCCATAAAGTGGAACAACGCGTCTTGCTCCGAGCATCTGATGTAAGTCCGCCAGTGTCTTTCCACCGGCATAACTGAGGACAAGGTCAAAATCGCGGAATCCACGCGGCCCCACATAGTCCACGGCTTCTCCTTTACGCAAGCGCGCGAGTGTGATGGGTGAATCCAGATCGTAGAACGTCTTCAAAGCGGCCCCGGAATCGAATAACAAGTTGGAAGCCGTGAGCGCATCGGGGCAGTACGACGTAACCATTCCGACATCTGCGTCGGCCAGATGCCCCCGGGCCTTACCCTTTATATCGCTCCATTCTGAATAGAGAATCAGTTCTCCGCCTCCCGGCAATTCGGTCAGATCACGACTGCTGGAATACCATGGAACGTCCCGCTCAAAAAATACTACGGAATGGCCGTACTTGCCCAGCGACCGGCAAAGTCCTCGCCAGAGTGTTGCATGACCGTTGCCCCAGGAGGAACTTACCGACAGACCGAAGATGACCAGCTTCATTAGTGAGTTCCTCGCGATTGTCGGACTGAAACGGAGCGCTGTGAATCGGAATGGCCCGCCGCATCACGGACATATTCTTCCAGCTGCAAGGCCCGGCGCAATGGTGAATGTTCGGCGAGTACTCGCTTTCGCGCGGCCGCCCCAATACGCACGCGAACCCGTTCAGAAAGATCGCGCAAATAACGGAGAGTGTCGTCGCTGCTTTCGGATAACAGGATCTCACGGCCCGGTTCGAAGATCGTGTCGAGCCCTTCCCACGAGTCACTGATGATTGGAACACCGCACGCGCCCGCTTCAAAAAGACGAACACTTGGAGAGTAACCTGCGTTCTTCATAGCTTCCCGAGTGATGTTCAGAGTGAACCGCTGAGAGCCGTAGAACAAGGGGTGCTCGCGCGGAGAGAGGTGTATCTCTCTGTGAATGTTTGCGGGCCACCGTATATGGGCCGGATATTGTGGGCCGACTACCGCAAAGCGCCCGTCGCTCCAAAGGCGTGCAGGGTGCAGGAGTAGTTGTTCCAGAGACGGCTGACGGTCGTCACTCCACGTTCCGAGATAACCCAGATCCCAGCGGCACCGAACCTTTACCGGCAGATACTGGTCGGTGTCGACGGAGCAGAAGAGGACTCTTGCCATTGGTGAACCATACTGGCGTTCGATCGTAAAGAGCGTGGGGCCGCCGGTGAAAGAAAGGTACAGACTGTAGCGGCTCACCAGATCCGGGCTCAGGTAATCACAGGTTCCGTCGCGAAGCCTGGAGAGCGTAATGGGAGTGTCTATGTCGTAGAACGCGGTCACGCCCTGCGTTATCGAAGTTACCCAGTTACCGATGGCGATACCTTCCGGTACGAATGAGCCTACGATCACCAGATCAGCCTCGCTTACGGGAGCGTGAGCAATCTGCACAAGTTCGTCCACGCTGTTGTAGAGGATGGTCCGGGCGCCTGGGGGATTCGGTTGGTCCCGATTGCCTTCGTACCAGGGCGTATCCCGCTCGAGGAAGAGAACTGTATGACCAGCTGCAGCGAGTCCGCGGATCAGGCTTCTGTAAGTAGTTGCGTGCCCATTCCCCCATGATGAAGTCACAGACAGACCCAGGATAACGATCTTCACGACACAACTCCGGCCACCGGCATCGCTTTGCCTTCAAGAACCTGTTCCACCTGCAGAGCCCTTTGTGAATATGTATGGTGAGCCAGTACTCGTCTCCGGGCTGCCGCTCCTATGCTGTGCGCCTGATCTTTTGTAAGTGCGAGTAAGTGCTCGACTACCTCGCGGGCAGAATTCGCGACAAGAATCTCGCGGCCGGGCTCGAGAAACAAATCAATTCCCTGCCATCCGTCACTGATGAGACACGCAGCGGCACCAGCAGCCTCGAAAACGCGCGTGGCAGGAGAGAAGCCGTATCTGGCCATGCTTTCACGTGAGATGTTGATGACCGTGCGCGGCGTAGAATTGAACGCGTTGTGGTCACGGGTGTACACATGATCAAAGTACGCAACATTGCCGGTCATCGGCTTATCGCTCCAGCCTGCGCCGCCTAACAGGAAACGCCTCTCCGGCAACATCGCGGCGGGCTGCAGAAAGAACTCCTCCACGCGCTTCTCGCGGTCCGGAAGGCGGTTTCCGAGGAAGCCAAGATCTGCCTCGAAGCGCGTATCGGGTTCAACAGGATAGTGTGTTTCGGGGTCGAGCGCATTGTACACAGGCACGCAATCGGCCGCGCCCAGACGTTCATAAGCTCTGATAACGGGGTCTCCGCCGCCATACGTGAATATCACGTTGAAGTTCGGAATCAGGCGGCGAAAGGGGGCGCGCGGGTCGTGGTTGACCCGGTCCAGGGTCGCCGGGGCATCGACATCCCAAAAGACAATCAGGTTTGTACTCGTCTTCAGGCTGAGGACGGATTCTTCGAGAAGAGCGTCGAAAATGCCGACACCGCTCGCCTTCACAATCACGTCAAAGCTCCGGGCCTGGGACACCGCTTTCAGTGCGGCAGACTCATTCGCTTCGTAAACAACCACTTCCGCCCAGGATGGATTGTCTATATCCCGATGCTGCTGGCGCTCATACGCGTCCGGTTCAAAAAATGTGATTCGATGGCCGCGAGCCGCGAGCGCCCGGATCATTCCGCGGTAATATGTGGCGGCCCCGTTCCAATAAGACGATACGAGACTCGACCCGAAGAACGCGATGCGCATCAGTTGACTTCTCCGGAGACGAGGTTCAGCAGTTCATTGACACGATGTACGCAGGTGTGACGCCGGTGGATGCATTCAAGTCCGCTCGCAATAAGCGATTGGGCAGCGCTGCGGGCGGGCCGACTTTCGGAAAGAATGAACCTGAGCTGCTCCGCCATTTGTTCACCGTCGCGGGCGCGGAGGTAATCTTTTCCGGGCTGAAACAGGTGCTCGCAATCGGACCACGGAGCGGAGATCAGCGGAACGCCGCACGCGAGCGCCTCGAACGGCCGAATGGTAGGAATGCCCGGCAGGGCGCTGGCGTAGGGGCGGCGAGGCACATGCACCGTTACCCGGTACTTTGCGAAAACCTCCGGCGCAAGATAGTTGGGCAGCCAACCGCCATATTCGATGCCGGCGGATCGAAGCTCATCCAGAGCGTGCTGTGGATAGCGGACTCCATACACCTTTGCCTTCAGCTTCAGAGCTCTTACAGGCTCAATCAGAAACTCACGGAGTTCCAGCGTCCGTTCCTCATCGCCCCAGTTGCCAATCCAGACCAGGTCGCCGGCCTTTTCTTTCTCCGGCATTGGATGAAAGACACGAGTATCGGCGGCCTCATGCCACGTCCATGCCCGGCGGGCCCATCCATTTCGAAGGTAGAGATCGCGAATTATATTCCCATAGGCCAGCACACCATCATAATGCTGCAGGTCATAGGCCGACATTGCGGAAGGATCTGTGGCACTGCGATGGTGAGTGTCGTGGAAGAACAAACGGTAATGCGGGTGACGGCTGTGGTGCTCGCCAATGCGCCGAACAAGGTTATGTGAATTCCACTCGTGCACGATCACTATGTCGGCATCACCCAGAACGTGAGCGGGATCAAAGGTTTTCGCATCGTAGTATTTGCCTCGAGCTAAAGGGTAAACACCTTCGAAATCCGCAATCGCCTGCGTTCCGCCTTCGAGCAGAAGATTTTGGCGGCTCCAGCCATCCAGCGGCTCATGAACTTCCACGTGATGGCCCCGACAAGTCAATTCTGTCGCAATGCCGCGCAGGAAATGCGCGTTTCCATGATTCCAGTCAGAGACGAGCGAGTGCGCGAAGATTACGAAGCGCATGAAAGGGCCCGGGAGACAGAACCGGAGAGGGCCGACCGGTACGCCTCAAGGTACAGCGCCGCGGTCTGCGCAGGATCGAAAGTGAGCGCCCGCCTGCAACTGCGTTCAGACATCTCAGCTAATAAGTTCGGCTTGTCGATAAGGGAACGAATGGAGGACTGCAGCGCGACATTATCATCGGGCGGCACAAAAAGAGCGGCATCGCCCCACACTTCGTGCTGACTCGGAATATCACCCAGGACGAGCGCGCACCCGGAGAGCCCTGCCTCCACAGCACCCAGTCCGAAGGGGTCATAGCGCGCCGGCAGCGCGAATATGGAAGCGCGCGCAAGCCAATGAGCGAGTTCAGCGGTTGGGAGGTGCCCCAGCAAATGCACGCCCGGGAAATGCAAAGATTCTCCGCGGGGAGAGTTGTTACCTCCAGCTGCATATACTGGCCAGGGCAGCGTACCCGCGACCTTCGCTACGGCCGCTGTATTCTTCGCTTCGTCCCAGAGGCGTCCCGCGGTGATGACGAACGGTTCCTTCGGGCCTCGATAGAATTGAGTTCTGTCGCGCCCGTTCGGAATGACGACAGCACGTGAGTGTGCGAAGTCGCCATAGTTTATCAATTCTGAGGCCATTGCTGTCGTTGGGCAAGTCACCACGTCCGCAGCTTGCAGCGCACGCGCTACCGTGGCTTTGTAACGATTCCAGGTCGGGGGCGCGGGTTCGTTTCTCACAGCCGCCCACCACGAAAGAACGCACGAGTGCGCGGTGAGCATCACAGGACAAGACCAGTTGAGATTACCGTGTCCAAAGGAGTTCAGGTGAACGAGATCGGGCCGATATTCCTGCTCGAGACGAAGCAGCCAGCGGCCGGATTCATCCACATCGTCCCAGGGATTCTCCATCCACTCAAGCTTAAAATCACTGCTCAACAGGCACAGGTCAGGGATGCTCTCCGCTTCAGCCGTTTGCCCTGGATTCGGCAGACCACCAAGGGTTGCCATCACCACTTGAATTCCGGATTTGCTGAATTGCCGCGCCAGTTCAAGAGTAAAGGTCCAGACGCCGCCAACCGTGTCCGTGGTCATCAGAATCCGTTTCAGGTGACGGTCAGACATTCCTTTGACTCGCAGGTTCTAACTGAATCAATTCCAGCCGGGCAAGCGGCATCGGACGTTGCTCCTGTATATCGCTGAAGGCATCGAAACGCGCCAGGTAAAACTCATGCGCACGTTCCCAGGCTCGATCATCGGGAGCGCCCCAAAGACGTGTGTAGTCGGGAGAGCCTGGGTAAGGAAACAACGGTACAGGCTCGTTCGACCAAACACCGTGAGCCAGGAGATCCTCGCGCCACGCTTTGATTTCCAGGGGATCGTCGTCCTGCGAATCCAACAGATTGCCCTGGACGAATGCGATCCCGGCAGACTGCTTCGCGAGGATCAGACGGCGTGAAATGTCTGCGGTGGAAACTCTGCAATTCTTATCGAGACGCCTGCGCCCAGCCTCGGTTATGCTCTCCACGCCGGCTTCAATGGACACACACCCCGCCGAACCCAGCAGACGGATCATCTCCTCGTTCCAAAGGTCGATTCGTGTCTGAATGCCGAACTTAATGCCGCGCGCTCGTATCAACTCCAGGACATCCCGGAAGGGAAGGAAGATTTCATCTATAAAGTAGACATACTCCACTCCGGCCGAAATCAGCCCATCCAGTTCCTCGGCAATGACACTCAACGGCCTGCGACGGAACGAGTTGCGGAAGTTATCTTTTGCGCAAAAGGTGCAGTGGTAAGGGCATCCTCGGGAGGTTTCCATTTCGGCGCCCGGACCCTTGACTCCATTATCGAACCGGTGATGATGGTGCGCATGCTTGTTGATCACCTGATCGGACCAGTGCAATGCGGGCAGCGCAGACATGTTCGATGTATGAGGGCCACCCTGGATCCTAATCCCGTGGGCGTCACGATAGCAAAGGGATGTAACATCCTTCCGGTCTCCCGTGAGCCGGGGAAGAACTTCTTCACACTCTCCCATGACTACTATGTCTGAGCCAAGCTTCTCCAAAGTTGCGCGTGGCGTAGTGGAGGCATGCGGCCCCACCACTACCAGCGTCCCGCACACATCGCGGATGCAGTTCACGGTCTCCCGCGGTACGCGCAACTCCGGCGGGGCACAACGCCAGAAAAGGTAACTGGGTGCCGTAGTAACTACGGTGAAATCCGGCCGGAAAGCACTCACCAGCGACCGGATCTGAGACAGCGATAACCCGTCCTGTTGCGCATCGACAAGATGTACATCATGCCCAGCCTGCTCGAGCAGTGCTTTCGAGTATCCATACTCTAAAGGCAGATGCGGCTCTCGGCAGCCGAAATAAATGCTCGAATCGAAGGTCCAGGGTGGATTAATAAGGGAGAACCGCATGGCTGCCTCCCTTCGCGGAAAGTACGTGGGGAATTTCAGGCTGATGCGATTCCTTCAACCATCGGAAGAGCCGCTTTACCCCCTCGTGCGCGCTCACCTTAGGCGACCATCCGGTAGCGGCTTTGAACTTAGTGGTATCGGAGACGTAATAGCGTTGGTCACCGCATCGCCACTCCTCCGTTCGTATCTCCGGCTTCGAGCCGCTCACCGCTCCGATCAAGTCAAGCAATTCGACAAGGCTCAAAGTGTTACCGAGCCCGCCCCCGATATTAAACGCCTGTCCCGATACGGAATGTATGTTTCCGTGTGCAAGCAGGAAGGCATCTACCAGATCGTCGACAAACAGCACATCCCTTACCTGCATACCGTCGCCGTAGATCGCGATGGGCTCGCCCCGCAATGCCCGCAACAGGAAATGGGCTACCCAGCCCTGATCCTCTGTGCCCATTTGATGGAGCCCGTAGATGCAGCTCATGCGGAAGACGGTTGCGGGCAAACCGAAGGTGCGCGCGTAATCCAGCACATATTGGTCGGCGGCTCCCTTTGAGCAACCGTACGGACTGTGAAAATCCAGGGGCCGCGCTTCACTCACGCCGGAACGGAGAGCCTTATCAAGCGGCAGGTATCGCGTACAGTTCTTTTCCAGTTCCAGATCGGCCAGCGCCCCATAAACCTTGTTCGTCGACGTGAACATCAGCGGCACTGGCGTAGTAAGTGATCGAAGTTCCTCCAAAAGGTTTAGAGTACCTCCGATATTCACCTCAAAGTCGTGCAGCGGATTAGTCAGGCTGGTGGTTACTGCCACTTGCGCAGCAAAGTGGAAGACACTCTCCGCAGCCCGGACGGCAGGTCGCAACATCTCACGATTACGAATGTCGGCTATCTCGACCCGGACAGACTCACCATGCTGTTTCCTAAGCCAGCGAACATTACGCTCCACTCCGGGGCGGGACAGATCGTCGTAGAGCATGACCGAGCGCCCGGCACAAAGCAGCCGGTCTGCAAGATTCGTGCCGATGAAGCCCGCGCCTCCGGTGATCAGTACATGCCTGCGCG
>JAUZEU010000579.1 GCA_030838885.1 Bryobacterales bacterium
CGATCGGCAGGAATGCGAGCATCGCCAGAAAAAGCGCGATACGTTAACGCGAACAAAAGCTTGCGCGTGCACTTCACGTTACCTTTGAGATAGTAGCTTACACCCCGGCGTATGACTTGAAAAGAGAGAACAGGTTCGGTTCGTTACATAGATTGGCCTCGTGGAAGCTCAGCCGGGGAGTCTGGGGTATGCCTTCCAATTCCATCGGATGAGTTCCCGCATTCACCAAAGGACCACTGACTCCTCCGCCGCGCCCTCTGGTTTTTGAAGCAAACGAGTTTCGCTGGTGTCTGCACCAAACCTGAGGAAGAGCGTTTGAGGTGATCATGGGCGGCCGGATTTGGGTGATCACCGAGGCGGAGTCACTTGCGCACGGAGGCGGGAGTTGAGCGTGAAACGTACATCCCTGATCTACGCGGATGCCAGAATCCCTGGCCTGATTGGGAGCGTTCGGGATAGCTCGACCGGCTGCGTATCATGAGATTCCGGCTTTCGGATGAGCATTACCGGCGGATTCTTACGGAAGTCGAAGAAGCCTGAGCGCGCACTACTCCTGTGCGCCCAGCGCCCCAATCATCCGCTCCGCCTCTGCATTAAATTCGCAGCCAAACAAAGCGATAATCGCTAGAATATACATCCAGGAAAGCAGCGCAATACTGGTGCCGACGCTTCCATACAACAGGTTATAATTCGTAATATTACGGACGTACCAGCCGAACACCAGGGTCGCCAGCATCCACAAGACAGTAGAAACCAGTGCACCGGGCCAGACCGCATGCCAGCGCTGTCTTCGGTACGGTCCGTAGTAATACATCATCGCTGTCAAGCTCGCTGTGGCTCCGAACGCGACAATATAACGCATCGCCTGTGAGAATACCTTCCAGCCGCCGGCGAGAGGGGTCAGAACAGGATCGATTTCCAGAGAATTCAGCACCGCAGCCTGTATCGCACCCCCGAACAGTATCAGCGCCGACGCACCCAGCAACGGAATCCCCGCAAATATCACGAGCATAATCCCCATGCCGATATGCCCGAGCATCGAACGGTTGACCGGTACCCGGTACGCAGCGTTAAACCCATCGATCAGACTCTTAATCACGCTTGACGCCGCCCAAAGCGAAAGCGTGAATGCAAGCACCAGCAGCCCGATCGGGCGCTGACCGTGATAGCGAAACTGCTGCAGCACCGTGGTCTGAGTTCCCGGTGGCAGAATCTGCGCCAGGAAGGATGTCAGGTTTTGCTGAACATAGTCGGCCCTTACCTGTACGAAGATCGTGGCTACCGAAGTCAGCACCGGAAAGAACGACAAGAGGGCGGAATAGGCGGCACCCTTGGCGACCGCGAAAAGCCCGTCGTCGATCGAGGCGAGCAGCGTCCGGCGAAGCAGGTAAGGCAGATGCAGAAGTATAAGATGGCGCTGGTTCAGGCTGCGCACTCCACCAATGTTGCCACACAGCTCCCTATGGGATTAATGCCTTGATGTAACCCAACGCGGCAACCCGAACGCTTCAGCAGGGAAGGCGTAACCGGAAGCGCGCTCCCGTGCCATTCAAATTCGGATCTTCCACCCAAAGATCTCCGCCGTGATCGAGCACCGTCTGCCTGGACAGAGCTAACCCCAGCCCCAGACCGTTCCTGCCGGATGTCACGAAAGGTTGAAACAGCCGCTCTCGCACGGCCGTCGGTATTCCCGGCCCGGTGTCGTCCACCCGCACAAGCACGCTGTGTCCGTTGCGCTCCGCGGAGATATCAATCAGGCCGCCCTCGGGCATCGCCTCGATCGCATTATTAATCAGGTTCAGAAACACGCGCTCCATGCGCCCTGGCTCCACAGGCAGTTCAATCAGCGGATCCACTGCAGTCCGAATTTCAACACCCTGCTGAACAGCCATTGCGGACTGTGTCTCCACCGCCGCCCCGATCACCTCACTCAGGCGGCATGTTTCGGGCGCCTGAATCCGGCCCCTCGAAACATCCACAAGCTCCTGCAGCATGCTCTGTATCACGCGCGACGAGCGGTAGATATTGCCTGCGAGTCGCTGCAACTGAGTCTGGCTCAGATTGCCGTCCATCATCATCTCGGCCCCGCCATAAATAGCAGCGAGCGGGTTGCGCAGGTCGTGAACAATGGAACTCGACAGCCGTCCGATTGTAGAGATACGCTCCTGCCGAATCAGCTCCTGCCGCGCATCCTGAATCGACTGGCACATGGCGTTGAAGGTGCGAGCCAGACGCCCCAACTCGTCGTTACCCCCCTCCGGGACCCGCGTGCCATATTTCTGCTCCGCAATCAGTGCTGCGGCGTGATCCAGCTCGCGGATTGGCTGCAGCACCCGCCGGGCGAGAAACATGCTGATGCCGATGCCGGCCAGTATCGCAGCCGCCCACGTGAGGAACAGTTTGCGCTCCAGCACCGCCACATCCCGCCGGACAGCGTCGAAATTGTGAACAATCAGCAGATCGCCGGTTTGGGTGCCGGAAATCTCGCGCAGCGGGCTGCCCAGCACTGCGAACTCGCGGTCCGGCAGATCGAGTCGCTGCAACCCCGCGCCCCGCCGGTACTGGCGCGCGATGCTGGTTGTCTCCGAAGCCGTCAGAGTCGAGGCCACGGGGCTGCCCGCTTCAAGGAACACGAAGTCGCTGCCGCCCGTGCGGCTCTTCAAATCCCGCGCGACCTCCTGATCCACCGGAAAGCCCGCCACCAGTACATTCAGCAGCCCCGGACCGCTGGAGGTTTGCACGTACACCGGCGTCACCACCATCTCAAATAGCTCGCTATGCTGCAGCGCGAACCCTTCCGATTGCGCCGGGAAGTGAGGCAGTGCATCGCGCACTACATCCAGACTGCGACCCGGCACTTGCGGGCCGCCCAATGACGCAATCACTTCTCCCTGCGGACTGGTCACCAGAAACAACGCACTCGATTGCGAGACTTTCGACCAGATCTCCGCAGCGGTGTCCTGAATGGTCGCCCGATCGTTGGTCTGAAATGCGGCGCGAACATCCGACATGCTGCTCAGCACCCGGCTCACCGACCGCAGCATATCTGCCCGCGCCTGCCAAAGCGATTCATATGCGCGGAAACTGCCGCGCAGTTCAGTTTCGAGGTTCTGCGATAGCGCATTGCGCGTCTGGTCCTGAACGAAATACCCTGCCACCAGCAGCAGCACCGTAATCGCTATGGATGTGGAAAGACTGATCTTCCACAGCAGCGAAAGATTGATGCGGCGGTTCACGCTAATTCCTTACGCCGGGATAGACGCTCTTATCATCAGGCTGCGGCGCATACGCCGTACCGTATTTGTTCTTGTGAGGTGAAAGCAGGAAGCCGGCCTCGGACACAATGACCGGTGGCAGCGTCTCCGCCTGCTCGGTCACCACCACCCGTTGCGTCAGTGCCTGCAGAGTTTGCTCCGTAGCGCGCTCATGGAACACACTCAGTTCGTAAGTTCCCGGAGGCATGTCAAGCTGGAACGATCCGTCTTTAGCCGTCGTTGTGAACCATGGAGTGGCCAGCACCAGAATCACTGCGCTCATGGACGGGTGTATGTTGCAGAAAACCCGCACCACTCCAGGACGCGTGAAACGCACCGATCTCGACGTCCCCGGAGGATACAGTCCGATGTCGAAAATCTGTCCGTTATAACTTGAGAACGCGTTGTGAAAGATCAGATCGGAATTCGGGAAATCAACGAACGACCCAGCCACTACAGGCAGCACATGCGGCATAAAAGCCTTGTTCTTCTGCAACATCACCACGTGTTTGGAGGGCGGAGTGGGGGGTGATTGGCCTATCGGTTTGAGAGAAACGATAATGCCTGCGTAATCCTGGCGCTTATTCACCTCGGCCACTCGGGAATCGCGCAATTGCACGGTGCCCATCAGCGTCGCGGCCTGCGCGGCAATCAAAGCCAGGCTAGAACAGATAAGCGAGCGCCAGATCATAGTGGTTGTTCAGTCGCTTGCCGGCAATCGTGTAAGCAGTCCGGTTCTGTGAAACTTCAAAAGCCGCCAGAACGTTCGGCGCCAGCTTGTATATCAGGTTGCCCGCGTAAATCAGATTGCGCCGGACAGAGTTGGCTAACAGGTCGGAAGCGCGGTCGCTCTCCATTCCTCCATAAAAGTGGAGTGAGAGCCGGGGCGCTGGAAACAGAGCGATCTGGCCCCAGGATCCGGTCACGTGGACCGGAATCACAGTGCCGGAGGGCAGTACAGTAAATCCCTGTCGCAGCCCGCCCAGCCCCGACGCGTTCTCTCCTTTAAAGAACGCCCCGCTGAATTCGAAAAGCTCCGAGGGCTTCACCAGCCAGTCCAGCGTCCCCAGCTTCGACGGGGCAGATTGCCCCAGAATGTGGGATTGCGCAAAATGAAAGCCGGGCGCGATCTCAAAGCGATGATGCTCGCCGCCCGTGTAGAAGTTGAAGCGCCCTTCATACCCAGGCCGCGACCGCTCCAGCGTGGCGGCGGCAGCCGCGTTCGCACCGGCGGGCACGACCTCGGTTGTCTGGAAAACGCCCGCCTCGGCGCGTAGTCCGGTATCGTTCCCCAGCCCGGTAAACGGAATGCGCTGTTCCACCCGGATTTGCGGATTCCAGTTCCACAAGTTGCCCGCGCCCGTCAGCGGAGCCAACCCCACCTGCGCGAACGTCATCGGTTCACGTGGCGACATGATCGGCTTGTCTTGCCCCGCGGTAATGGTCGTGTTCTTCCAGGTTAGCGAAAGCGTGGCGAGCCGAAGCCGGAACAGGTTATTGTTCGGCGTCGCGGTTCCGCCCCAAAAATCCATATATATCGACCCGCTGGACGTTCCGCCACCGGGTAAATCCGGACCATTGAACTTCAGACCAAGCACCGTCTGGCGAAAGCTGCCTCCGGCATTAGCAGCACCCGGCGTGATGCTCGCCGTCACCGGATTCTGGAGCGTGCCCCCATATCGGCCGTTGCTGAACGCATTGAACAGCACCATTCCGGTAAGCGACACCGGTACGCGTTGCGAAGTCTCGATCTTCGCCTGGGCCAGTTCAGCGGTGCGGCTTTCCTGTACATCCATTCTTTCGGACAGTGTTGGTTTGGCCTCACCCTGGCTGGTTGCCGGCGCGGGCGTCGCCTCGGCCAGTTCCTTGCGCAGGGCCTGGATCTCGGCCATCAGATCCTGGTTCTGTTTCTCCAGCCTGTCCAGACGCTCCAGAACCTTCTGCATCTCGGGCGCGGTCTGACTGACAGCGTTGGCCGGAAGAACCAGAGTGAACACAACGATTCCGGTTAGCCTTGTGAACATAGCAACTGCTCCAGTGTACGGCGTACCGCAGACGGAGAGTAAGGCTTGGCGAAAAATGCGTTCGCCCCATGCTCGATGGCGCGCGCAGGCAGCCGCGGATCGCTGTCACCGCTGATAAGCAGGATCGGCAGGCGTGCGAACTGAGGCTCGGAGCGCAGTTGCCGGATCAGATCGAAGCCATCCGGGGCCACACCCGGCGCATTCAAGGCGGGGGTGCGATGGATATTCAGATCGGTTACCAGCGCCACCACGTTATTTCCTGTATCGCGAAGGGCCGCGATAGCCGCGCGTACGCTGTGCATCACACGTGTTTCGAGGCCCGGCAGGGACTCCAGCGCGATCTGCAGCGTCTCGGCGCAGGGTTCGCTGTCTTCGACAATCAACACCAGTCTGGGCATGGTAGACGCTCCTGTTAGGGCAGAAAGCGGTATCCCACCTTGTGCAGCGTGATGAAATGTCGGGGGCAGTTGGCGTCAGCTTCCAGCTTTTGGCGCAACCGGACAACATGCGCATCTACCGTGCGCGTGTTGGGGAACGACTCATAGCCCCAGACGGAATTGAGAATCATGTCACGCGAAAGAGGTCGGTCGGGGTTTTGCAGGAAGAACGTCAGCAGGTTGTACTCAGCCGGGGTGAACTTGACCTCATTCCCTTTCCGCGTCACCACGCGTCGCTCGAGGTTCACTTCCACATCCGCGAATGAAAGCACCTTGTGGGGCTCCGAGGGTGACCGCCGCAGCACAGCTCTCACCCTGGCCAAAAGCTCGCGAGTGCCGAAAGGCTTGACAATATAGTCATCGGCGCCGATCTCAAGCAGCAAAACCTTGTCAATCTCTTCCCCGACCGCGCTCAGCACAACGATTGGCGTTTGAACCCCGGACGTGCGCAGGCGTTTGCAGACCTCCACTCCACTGATATCGGGCAAACGCAGATCGGTGACGATCAGGGCGGGTTTGGCCAGGATGGCCTGATCGAGACCGCTCTTCCCATCGGCCGCCAGAATCGTCCGGAAGCCCTCCCGCTCGAAAAGCACACCGATGGTGTCGCGAAGGCTGTCGTCGTCATCGATAACGAGAATAGTTTGCATTGGCACCGCGATTTTAGCGCGGACAGCGGTCGGGGTGTAGCCGAGCAGGCAGGATGCTTCTGTTTTTACAACTCTTTTACGGCGGCAGTACGCCGGAACGTTAATACAGGTTGGGGAGCGTTCGATTCAACAGGTACCTCGATCGGTGAGCAGGGATACGCTTAGCGTGCTCCCGCGCGATCACAGGGACGCGCGCCACCTACTCCCACTCAATAGTGCCGGGGGGCTTATGCGTCAAATCGTAGTAAACGCCAGCGATCTCCGGGATTGCCATTAGCCGATTCGCCATCTCATGCAGCAGATCGTCGGGCATAGTGACCGAATCCGCAGTCATACCATCCACCGATTGTATCGGCCGCAAAACAATGGAATCTCGCGCTTCTCCCGCACCCACCGGAATCAGAATAACCGGGAACTGCCAGACATCTTTATCGAAACCGGAATCATGAGATATCTGCCGAACGATCGCGTCGGCCGCACGCAGTAGTTCAATTCGCCCATGAGTAATCGAAGAGGCGAACACATGCTGTTTCGCCAGCGGCTCACGCGCCGCCACCCGGGCGATTACGCGGTTCACTCCCACGCTGCGGTTCACCAGTTCTGTCGCCTCATCCTGCAGCCGCGAAGCCTGCAACGGGAAGGCATCAATAGCGAGAACGGGAGCATAGCTCCGGCTATCCCCCTGCACTCCCACCGACCGCACGGGCACAAGGTAACCATCCGGCACAACGGTCACAGGTTGATCCGTCTCAGCGCACAGACAGCGGATCGCGAGCCCCGGGCCGGGAAACGGATGCCGCTCCAGCAATTGCGGCGCAAGGCCCAGTTCCCGCCCGATGGCGCGCACTTCGTCTTTATAGAAGTCCGCCAGAGGCTCCACTATGTGCCCGGAATCGATCAGCTTCTGAATACCCGGCACCCGGTTGTGGTGTGTCTTGATGGTCGCGGCTTTCGCGGTTCCGCCGGACTCAATCGTGTCCGGGTAAATAGTTCCCTGCCCCAGCACCCACCGGCCACTCAATAAACCGCGTTCTTCGATAATCCGTTCCTGAATCTTCACGAACTGTTCGCCAATGATATGGCGCTTCAGTTCCGGCTCCCGAACGCCTTCGAGAGCGCCCAGAAACTCTTCCGAGCATTCTTCGATGCGAACCAGACCCAAACCAGCAAACGTTCCGCGCACGAAATCCGTCTCGCCTTCCCGCATCAACCCGGTGTCCACATACACCCCGCGGACCCGTTCAGATCCCAGCGCCTCCAGACAAAGCATGAAAGCCACTGTCGAATCCACGCCACCTGAGACGAAAAAGAAGATATTGCGGTCACCCGCTCGCTCGCGAATCAGGTCCTGTATCAGAGCGATACGCTGACCCGCGTTCCAGTCTTTCTCACACCCGCAGATATCAAACAGGAAATTGCGAAGGATCGTCAGTCCCCCAGTGGTGTGAACCACTTCCGGGTGAAACTGCACTGCATAAAGGCGGCGCAGAGGGTCTTCAATAGCTCCGGTGTCGCACGTCGAAGTAGTCGCCACGACCCGGAAACCTGGAGGAGGCGCCGCAACTTTGTCGCGATGCGACATCCAGACCTGCTGGTGATTCTTCACCCCGCGAAGAAGCTGAGATTCCTGGCCTGTGAGGTCCAGCAGCGCCAGGCCGAACTCACCCTTGTTGCCCTTGCGAACGTCACCGCCCAGCAGATGTGCGATTAGTTGTTGGCCATAGCAAATCCCCAAGACCGGAATGCCGGCCGTAAGAACGGCCGTTTCCATGGTGGGGCTGGAGTCGTCATAGACGCTGCTCGGCCCGCCCGAAATGATAATTCCGCGGGCGTGCCTCAGCTTTTCCAAAGGCGTCTCGCTCGGAAACACTTCCGAGGAGACGCCCAATTCTCTGATTTTGCGAGCAATGAGGTGACAATACTGACCGCCCGTGTCAAGTACTGCGATCTGCGCGGGAGAAACTACTTTTTCATCCTCTCGACGATTATTTTCCGTGCGCTGGAAAGCAGGGCCTGCGCCTTCGGCATCGCCGTCACGGCAGCTTCCACTTCCGGGTCTGTCATGACTTCGAATTTCGCAGCTTCGTCGACACTGAAAGCCGTCTTGTAAATCTCAGCCTGCAGCCGCCGGCGAATTTTGTCGTAGTCCCGAGTGAAATCCGCTTCACTGAATTCAATTTTCCTGTCGAGAAGCCACTGATGGAACTGATCGATATCCTTCGTATCGAGCAGCCAGCCACTGGGCAGTTTCTCTTTGTGCAGCGCGAAGAAGTGCTTCGTGTATTCGGAGAAGGCGAACTTGGAAAGCAGTTCGATCTCAAACGGTGTCAACTTTGCCGGGGTGAACTTCTCGTCGGGTGAAATCCCGCCGCCGCCGTAAACCGTCCGCCCGCCGTCGGTCATCTTGACGTCGGAGGGGTTCCGCGTAGCGGTGTTGTTTCGATAGTAGTAATCGAAGAACGAGACGTTGCTGTAATCGCGCTGAATTAGCCGTCCGCTCGGCGTGTAATACTTCGCGGTGGTGAGTGTAAGCCCAGTGTTTTCAATCAGAGGATACACCGTCTGCACCAGACCTTTACCGAACGTATTATCACCCAGGACCCAGGCGCGGTCATGATCCTGCAGAGCGCCGGATACAATCTCAGCAGCGCTGGCCGAGTTACGGTTCACCAGAACCACAATCGGGTACGAGCGGCCACGGTTGCCCGTGCGAGCCTGATAAACCCGCTCTGCCGAACTGCGGCCTTTGTGAGAAACAATCACTTCGCCTTTGGGAATCAGATGGTCGACCACAGCCACGGCTTCCGTCAGCAGACCACCAGGATTGCTCCGGAGATCAAGCACAAGTCC
>JAUZEU010000715.1 GCA_030838885.1 Bryobacterales bacterium
CGAATTTCCCGATTTCATCAGCTCAAATGCCTCCGTGTAATCCCGGTAGCTAAACCGGTGGGTAATCACCGGGCTGATATCCAGACCTGTCTCCAGCATCACCGTCATTTTGTACCAGGTCTCATACATCTCCCGCCCATAGATCCCGTGGATCGTCAGCATATTGAAGATCACCAGATTCCAGTCGATCGAGATCGGCTCCGCGGGAATCCCCAGCATCGCGATCCTGCCGCCATGCGACATATTCGCCAGCATGTCCCGGAACGCGGAAGCATTGCCTGACATCTCCAGCCCAACGTCGAACCCCTCCGCCATATCGAGATCTTCCTGCACCCGCTTCAGGTCTTTAGCGCGCGGATCCACAGCCAGCGTCACTCCTACCTTCCGCGCCAGTTCCAAACGATAGGGATTCAAATCCGTGATCACCACATGCCGCGCGCCCGCATGCCCCGCAACCGCGGCCGCCATAATTCCGATCGGCCCCGCCCCGGTCACTAGAACATCCTCGCCCAATACAGGAAACGCCAGTGCCGTGTGCACCGCATTCCCAAACGGATCGAAAATACACGCAATATCCGGATCAATCGCATGTTTATGTACCCAAACATTCGTCATCGGCAGCGCAATATATTCGGCGAAAGCCCCAGGCCGGTTCACGCCCACGCCGCTGGTATGCGCGCACAAATGCCGCCGCCCCGCAAAGCAATTCCGGCACTTGCCGCAAACCACATGGCCTTCGCCGCTCACCATCTGGCCGGGGAAAAAGTCCGAAACGTTCGATCCCACCGCCACAATCTCGCCCATAAACTCATGCCCGATTACCATAGGCACCGGAATCGTGCGCGCCGCCCATGCATCCCAGTTCAGAATGTGAATATCGGTCCCGCAGATTGACGCGCGCTTTACCCGTACCACAACATCGTTGATTCCGATCTCCGGAACGGGAACGTCTTCGAGCCACAGTCCGGGTTCGGGCCTGCTCTTCACCAGCGCCTTCATGAGTTTTGTCGTCGCCATTACTTCCATCCTAGAGGCTGAACCGGGATAATGAGGCAACGCCAATGACCAAACAGGAAATCCTCCTTGCTCAGAAAGAGTTCCTCTTTCCTGCCGTTTTCCATTACTTCAAGGAACCTGTTGTGGTCACGCAGGCCAAAGATCAGTACGTTTGGGACGCTGACGGCAACGAGTACCTCGACTTCTTCGGTGGCATCGTCACCGTCAGCGTGGGCCATTGTAATGAGCAGGTGAACCGCAAAGTTCACGAGCAGATGGACAAGCTGGAACACGTCTCAACGGTGTTCATCAATCAGCCGCAGGTCGCGCTCGCGCAGAAACTGGCTCAGATCGCGCCGGCGCCGCTCAAGAAATCCTTTTTCACGAACAGCGGCACGGAAGCAAACGAAACCGCTATCCTGGCAGCCCGCTGTTACACCGGATCAACCGAAGTCATCGCCCTGCGCCACTCTTATCACGGCCGCAGCTCCGCCATGATGGGCCTCACCGGACAGTCTCAATGGAAACTCGGGCCGCCCCAGCCGGGTATTGTTCACGCGGTCAACGCTTACTGCTACCGCTGCCCGTTCGGCCTCGAGTACCCCTCGTGCGGAGTCAAATGCGCGCAGGACATGGAACAGGTCATTCGCACCACCACTTCCGGCCGCATAGCGGCTCTGATCGCCGAGCCCATTCAGGGCGTTGGCGGCTTCATCACACCCCCGAAAGAATACTTCAAAATCGTGACCGACATCGTCCGCAATTACGGCGGCCTCTTCATCGCCGACGAAGTCCAGACCGCATGGGGACGCACCGGCAGCAAATGGTTCGGCATCGAACACTGGGGCGTGCAGCCTGACATCATCACCAGCGCCAAAGGTCTCGGCAATGGCATGCCAATAGGTGTCACGATCGCGCGACCAGAAGTGGCGGATGCTATGAAAGGCGTCACGATCTCCACCTTCGGCGGAAATCCCGTGGTCACCACTGCCGCGAAAGCCGTCATTGACTTCATCGAAGAGCAGAATCTGCTCGCCAATACCGAACAGACGGGAACCTACCTGAAAAGCAAGCTTCTGGATCTACAACAGAAGCACCGGCTCATTGGCGACGTCCGGGGCATGGGGCTGCTGCTTGCCGTGGAACTGGTGGAAGATCGCGTTACGAAAGCGCCCGCAACCGCCGCTACCCTGCAGCTGATGGAAGCCGCACGCCAGAACCGTATCATGGTCGGTCGCGGGGGGCTGTATGGCAACGTGCTGCGCCTCTCGCCGCCGATGAACATTGGGCGCGACGATGTGGACGAGTTCACGAAACGTTTGGACGCCAGCCTCACTCAGGTAGAGTCAGTCCTCTAAACGCCAGACTGTAAACAGCAGACCGCCGGCAATCAGTACGAAAGCAATCGCGCCAGCCAGCAACTGGCTCACGGTGACCGCCGTTGCCGGCAGCGCCACCACCGCGGCATCCACTAGCCCGAAGGCAATCAAAATTACAATACCCAGAAGCCAGTAGCTCAAATGGTGCGTCTGCTTAATCGACGAGTTCATAACTTCATCGCTCCTGTATGAACAGACGCGTCGGGCGGAGGCGCAGAAGTAAAACAAACGCAAAACAAACGCAAAAGAAATGTGAAATTATGAAGCGCAAATCACGCGTAAAAGTTTCGATCCCACGCGTGCCGGTGCAACGCGTCGAGATCTTCGTTTGGAAGTGGCCCCGCAGCCACCGCTCTCAGGTTCGCTTCCACGCTCGATAGCGAACGCATACCCGGAATCACTGTTGACACCGCCGGGTGCGACAAGCAAAAACGTAAGGCGATCTCCGGAACGGCGTTCGTATCCGCCAGACCCAGATCCTTCACAATTCCCGCCACACGCTCCACCACCTGCTTTTTCCGGTCACCCCGAAAATAATAATTCCTGAAGTCGCCCTCGGGAAATGTAGTGGCTTCGTTGATCCGCCCGGTAAGTGAGCCTTCATCGAACGGCACCCGCGCCAGCACTCCGATATTGTGCTTCATGCACGCAGGAAAAAGTGCCCTTTCCGGGGTCTGATCGAACACGTTGTAAATAACCTGCACGGTATCGATTAACCCGGTTTCAGTAATGCCCAGCGCACTGTCCGGCTGGTGATCGTTGATCGAAATCCCCACGAACCGCGCTTTGCCGGAACTCTTCAGCGTCTCGAACGCGCGCCGCCATTCATCGCGATCCAGCCACTCCGGGTTCCACACATGCAGCTGCTGCAGATCGACGGTTTCCACACCCAGATTCCGCAAACTCGTTTCAGTCGATTCAATAATGTATTCCGCCGGAAACACTTCCTCGATCCCCACACCCGACTGGGCCGGCCAAACGCGATTCTTCGGCGGCACTTTGGTCGCGATGTAAACCTTTTCGCCGGACTCCTTCACTGCCTTGCCCACCAGCTCTTCGCTCTTGCCATCGCCATAAGCGAGCGCCGTGTCGATGAAGTTCACTCCGCTCGAAATCGCGAGACGCAGCGCCGCAAGCGAATCGTCGTCGGTAGCGCCAATCCATTGCTTCCCGCTGATGCCCCAGGCGCCATACCCCAGTTCACTCACTTCCAGACCGGTCCTGCCGAGCTTCCTGTAATTCATATCCGCATCCATTATCCACTGCATGAAAGTTCGTAAACTGGAATCAGGAGCGTGAATGCGCAGGTTGTTCGTGATCTTCGTCGCGTTGGTCGCTACTCTCACCGCCGCCAACTTAAAGCTGTACTTCAAAGACGGCAGCTATCAACTCGTGCGGGAGTACAAGGTCGAGGGCGACCACCTGAAGTACTACAGCGTCGAGCGCAGCGACTGGGAGGAGATTCCTGCCGAACTTGCCGACCTGAAACGCACCGATGCCGAAGCCGGCTCGCGCCAGGCCTCGCTCGATAAGAAATCGAAGCAAGTCACGGATGAGGAAGAGGCAGCCAAAGCGGAGCGTGAGGAGATCCGCAGAATCCCGCGCGACCCCGGCGTCTACATGCTGGAGAACGATCAACTCCGCATTTTCAAACTGGCCGACGCCGCCGTGAAAAACAACAAGGGCCGCCAGATCCTCAAATCCGTAACGCCCATTCCCATCGTGGCCGGCAAGTCCACCCTCGAAATCCAGGGCGAGCACTCCACCAACATCCTGACCGACACCCGGCCCGAGTTCTTCCTGCAGCTTTCGCTCGAAGACAGTTTCGGCATTGTGAAGCTCAGTTCGCAGAAAGGCGTCCGTATCGTAGAGCGAATCTCGGTTTTGCCGGTAGTCAATGAACCAGTAGAAGAACGGGATATCGTCCCCACCTTCACTAAGCAGCTGACCGATAGCGGCCTGTACAGAATCTGGCCTCAGGAAGCCCTGGAGAAGGGCGAATACGCCGTGATTGAGTACACCGAGGGCAAGGTCGACGGTCGTATCTGGGATTTCCGTATTCAATAAAGCCGGGTGCGAAACTCGTAATTGAATGGATCAGAATCCCCGCAAGCCGGTGCGCGTTCGCCGCGTAGACCAGTGCCAGTCAGTCCACGAAATTTTTGAGAATTGCCTGCCTGCATTTGGCGGCGCCATACTGCGGCGCGTCTACAGCATCCTGGATCGCGCGATTGGGATGGGCTGCCCGCTCACCCTCTCCATCGCCGGGCCCATCACTGTTTCCGGCCAGCACCAGGCGTGGCTCATCCCGCTGCTCGAGACCGGCTGGGTGGCGTACATCAGCACCACGGACGCGGTCTGTTATCACGACGGGCATCGCAGTCTCAATGCCCATACGAAAGATCCCATCTACGAAGTTCCGATCTTCGGTGACGATGGCGCCCTCCGTGACGAGAAAGTTATCCGCGTGACGGACATGGGTTTTGATGAAGAAGTACTGCTTGATCAGGACAGGTTCCTCGCCGCCGTCCTCTCTCGCCCCGAGTTCCAGAAGAAGATGACCGGCACTGAATTGCGTTATCGGCTGGGCGCCTTCTATGGCGACCAGGAACGCCGCAACGGTGTGGAACCGGGGCTTCTTTCCACCTGCACACGCCTGGGTATTCCGGTCTTCGTGGGCGCGCCGTCCGATGGCAGCGTTTTCCTGAACTCCATGAAGCTTTGGGCCATGAAACAGGCCGGTCTCATCCCCGAATACTCATTCGATCTCGACCTGCACGCCGAAGTCTTCGAAGCCTGCGCCTATCACCATTGGGGCCTTTTCGAGAGCCAGGCGAAAGGCATCGCCACGCTGATTCTGGGTGGGGGCGTGCCGAAAAACTTCAACCTGCAACCTGAGCCCGCGCTCGGTCAGGTGCTGG
>JAUZEU010000729.1 GCA_030838885.1 Bryobacterales bacterium
AAATTGCCGATCCACTGGATGTGGTGGCCCGCGATTGGTGGACTGTTTGTAGGGCTGGGTGGTCTGATCTTCCCTCAAGCGCTCGGTGTGGGTTATGAGACTATTGGCACGCTGCTGCAAGGCAACGCGACGAGCGCGCTGATCGCCGGCGTTCTGCTGGTGAAGTCCACCATATGGATACTGTCGCTCGGGTCCGGTACTTCCGGTGGCGTGCTGGCTCCTCTGCTCATGATGGGCGCCGCTTTGGGCGGCGTCGAAGCCACGTTTCTGCCCGCCATTGGAGCTGGTTTCTGGCCGCTCATCAGCATGGGCGCGATCCTGGCCGGCACCATGCGCACTCCCTTCACCGGCATCCTGTTCGCATTTGAACTGACGCACGACATGAATGTGATGCTGCCCTTACTGGTGGCAGGGGCGATTGCTTACGCGACTACGGTCCTGACGCTGAAACGCTCCATCCTGACGGAGAAAATAGCGCGGCGCGGATTCCATCTGAGTCGTGAGTATTCCATCGATCCTCTCGAGATTCTGTTTGCGAGTGAGGTGATGCGGACTGAGGTGAATGTACTGGCAGCAGGTTCGATGGTCGGCGACTTTCCTGACGACACGAAGCCGCGGGGACAACGTCTGTTTCCCGTAACAGATGGGGCAGGGCGGCTAAGCGGCGTTGTCACCCGCCGACATTTGCGAACGTTGACTGAAGCCGGGGAAACCCGGTTACTAATCGGCGAGATCGCAAAGGAACCCGTGGTGGCTTTTGAGAAAGAGCCCCTTCGCGTCGTGGCGTCCCGCATGGCGCAATCGGGGCTGACGGTGCTGCCCGTGGTGGAAGCAGGCACACGAAAGTTCACGGGTATGATCTCGCTGCGCGACTTGCTGCGCGCCAGAGCGCATAATCACCGGGAGGAACATCATCGCGAGCGGGTCTTGCCCGCTGCGTAGGTTGTGGAATGCCGGATTCCTGTTAGAATCCCGGTATGCGCCGCGCCCTTTGGTTCCTGTTAATCCTGTCTACTGTGCTGCTCGCCGCTGACCCGTGGACCAGCAACGATCTGCTGCAGCCGAAAGATCTGGCGGCGAACCTGAAAACGCCACTGGTAATCCATGTTGGATTCCCCGTCTTGTACCGGTCGGTGCATATCACGGGTTCGCAGTACGCCGGGCCGGGCTCGAAGCCGGAAGGCATTGAGCTTTTGAAACAGGCGGTCGCCGGTCAGCCGAAGGACCGCGAAATCGTGCTGTACTGCGGATGCTGCCCCTGGGAGAAGTGCCCCAACATGCGCCCGGCATTCGCGGCTCTGCATGATTTGGGCTACACCCGCGTCAAAGCGATAGTGATACCGGAGAATCTGAAGGTCGACTGGATCGATAAAGGCTACCCGACAGAAAAACGCGCCGAATAGCCTGACCCGCTATTTTAGGCTGCGCACTCGCCGCGGCCAAGTTGTAAGGAGAAGTTCTCGTCATCGCCCCAATCCTTGAACATTTCCGGATCGGACGGTGATGGCTTCGCGAGATCGGCCAGCAGTTCCTTTTTGAAAAACTCAACCTTGTTGCGTAACACGTAACCACGGAAGGTCTCGCCTTCCTGATGGTTGACCTTGTAATGTTCCAGCACCCGAGTCATCGCAATGGTTGCGTGCCGGGCCGGCAGACTCATGATCTGCAGTCCAAAGCGCATCACACCCTGCTCGTCATACCCTCCGCCCAGCAGCATCTGGTAGTGAGGCACTTCTTTACCATCGATCTTGCGGGCATTGCCATAGAACCCGATTTCCGCGGTCCAGTGCTGGCCGCACGAGTTGGGGCAACCGCTGATATTGATCTGCAGATTTCGCAGCAGCGGGTCGTCATACCCGCGCACCGCATCTTCAGCCGCGTAGCCGAGATTCATCGACTTCGTCAGCGCCAGGTTGCAGGAATAGGCGCCTGGGCAGGTAACCACATCCTGAATCTCACGCGCGCCCTCATCGCCCAGCCCAATCGCTTTGAGCGCGACATACACGCGCGGCAGCAGAGCAAGCTGAATAAACCCAAGCACCAGGTTCTGCTCGACAGTGACCCGCAGGCAACCGTCACCAGCTTCGCGGGCGATTCTGGCTATCTCACGCATCTGCGTGCTGGTCATATTGCCCTGCTGGATCTTGACCGTAGCCATCGCGTAACCGGTCTGCTTTTGCTCTTCGACGCTCGATTCGAGCCAGCGGTCATACGCCGCGTCGCCCGACGGACCCTTGTTTACCACAGGAAGCTGTGCGCCAGTGCCGAGCGGCTGCGGCTTGCTGGAATGCGCACCGAAGCCCTCCGGCACGGTGGTGGGGGTAGGGATGCCGCCGTTGGCCAGAATGTCCGCGTATTCCTTGTCGATCGCTTCCTTGAGCCAGTCGAACCCGCGTTCGCGCATCACGAACTTGAGCCGCGCCATATTACGGTTCTTGCGGTTCCCGTACTGATTAAAGACACGCAGGACGGCTTCAATCCGATTGACAATTCGCTCGGCAGGCAGGAATTCGTCCAGAAGCTTCGCTTCCACAGGAAGCGGCCCCAGCCCACCGCCAACCACAACGCGGAAACCGCGCTCCCCGTCACGAATCACGGCCTTTACCCCGACGTCGTGAATCGCCGCAATGGTGCAGTCCGAATTGGTGCAGCCGTCAAACGCGATCTTAAACTTACGCGGCATACTGTCCGTCAGGCTCTTGCGCAGAAAGGCATACGCAACGCGCTGCGAGTACGGGCGAACGTCGAAAACTTCGTGGCGCGTCAGACCGGCATAAGGGCAGGCGGTCACGTTACGCACGGTGTTGTAGCAGGCCTCGCGTGAGGTCATTCCTACGTCGTGCAGCATGTGCATCGCGTCGGCAAACTTCTCCAGCGGCACAAAGTGGAACTGCATGTTCTGACGGGTGGTGAGGTGGCCTTTGCCTGCGGCGCAGAAATCGGAAACGTCTGCCAGGCGTTCCATCTGCACGGCAGTCATCATGCCGCCGGGCACCTTGGTGCGCATCATCTGTACGCCGGCCTGCCGCTGGCCGTAGCAGCCAAAGCGAAGGCGGTAGGGGCGGAAATCGTCGTCGGTGATTTTACCGGCCAGGAAATCGGCCGCCTTTTCGCGGAAGGCTTCAATCTCAGTGCGCACAGTTTGATCGTGCTGCTGATTGAATTCGTCCCGGACTTCAACACCGATAAGGGGCTCTAGATGGGTGGTCAAAACAGAATCTCCGTATTCTCTATAGAGAATACCAAATTGGGGCCGGAGCAAAACTTCGCGACTGAGATCGTTCGCGCTCTGGCTCGAAGGAATATGAGCTGAAGCGGCAAACGCAGCGCCGACGGATGGTCGGCAACATTTACCTGCTTCGCAGATGGAACCGTAGTGGGATTCGGTAACATTTGCAGCGCAGCGGAGGGTTGTTTTTCAACCACTCCGGATCGGATAAGGTACAGCGCCGGCAGCAGAGGGACAATCAGGGCCAGTATGAATAGACTCGCCCCCGCGAGTCTATATGCCGACGCTTTTGACCGATCCAGCGGAATTGGGTGAATGATTGGGGTAATGAATAGTAACGCCCTGACATCACTCTGCCGTTGTCTCTTAGGCAAACAGGTTGCCAAATCGCCGCGGCACTGGCGCCTGGGTGCATGCCCACTCGATTGGCTGATAGAATCACGGTGCTTATGGGTGACACAGTGGGCAGGGCAACGAATCAGACACGCAGAGGGTTTCTGACCGCAGGCGCGGCAATCGCAGCGGCAACCCAGGTTCGGGCTCAGC
>JAUZEU010000730.1 GCA_030838885.1 Bryobacterales bacterium
TCCTGGGGAACCTGAACAGCAACGCATTTCTCCCCTTGCACTCCGGCAGTTCTCTTTCGCTCTGGTACGTTGGCGAACGCGCCAAACAGTTCAATATCTTCGCTCAGGATGAATGGCGAGTGCGTAATAACCTCACCATGACATATGGCGTCCGGTGGGAGTATAACAGACCCTCGACGGAGGTGAGCGAGTCTCCTTACGTTCCGGATAAAGCTATCGACGGTTCGCAGGGGCCGGTTACATTCGTCAAAGCCGATAGCTGGTACAAGCGTCAGAATCTGAATGCGTTTGCGCCTCGTCTGGGAATAGTCTGGTCTCCCGGCGATAGCAAGACCACCGTACTCCACGCCGGATACGGCATTGCGTTCGACTCTATTCCAACCTTCGCTTCGGCTGCCGCGGCCAATACGGTGCCGGGCCTTGCCTACTCGTGCATCGCGACGGCGTACGGAGTGGCATCCACCCCCGGTTGTGGCGGCATCCCGTCGAATACGAGACTGTCTCAGGGCTTTCCTCAGCAACTGACGGTGCCAGCGGTTCAGCCAGCCAGTTTCCTTTCGCCGCCTTCGCAATTGCTTGGGTCGGCGCCGAACGTAGTCGTCATGGATCCCAATTTCAAAACCGCGACCGTGCATCAGTGGAATCTTACGATCCAGCGGGAACTGCGGTGGGGCTTCGTGCTGCAAACAGGATACGTGGGCAATCGGGGGGAACGGCTCTACAGCCAGACAGATGCCAACCAGGTGAGCGCAGCGCCGATTCTGTCCTCGTTCACTGCACTGCAATCCAATCTGTCAAAAGGCTGCAAGCCGGATGGCAGCGGATGTCCCGCGGGCATCGCCGCTGCGCCGGTGCCTGTGGTTGCAAACGGTATTGTGACGAGTGCATTCGTGAACTCCTCGACAACCATTACCGACCTGCAGCAAAACGCAGCGGGCAACTTCGCCGGACGCATGGAGCAAACTACGCTTAATGCGCACCTTCGGCCTAACCAGCAGTTCAGTTCAATCATTTTTCTTTCGAACCAGGCGGATTCCGTCTATCACAGCTGGCAGACCACCTTGCGCAAGCGCTTCGCGGCCGGGTTCCTGATGAACTTCGCCTATACGTTTGGGAAAGCGATTGACAACCAGTCCGGCGACCCGGTGGGAACGAGTTACAACCCAACCACGAGTTCCGTTTCCGATAGTCATAATCTGCGGCTTGACCGCGCACGGTCCGATTTCGACCAGAAGCATGTGGCCACCCTCACCTGGATTTACGAGTTGCCGTTCGGAAGGGGCAAGCCGTTTCTGAAATCCGGCAACAGGCTGGTGCAGGGTGTGCTCGGCGGGTGGAGTCTGCAGGGCTTCAATAGTTATATGTCGGGCGAACCGTTCTCGGTCTCCAGCGGCGCGAAAACCAATCAGTTTGGAGTGAATGGCCGTGCGGTGATCGTTGGTTCAACGCAGCCGTCCGATAGTCTGCAACCCGGCGCTCTCGGTCCGGTTTTCTTCAAGGATGCAAGCGGTTTTGCACTGGCGGCGCCGGGAACGACTGGCATGGGGCGAAATGTGTTCCAGGGCCCGCAGTTCTGGGACATGGATTCATCACTATCGAAATCGTTCAACATGACCGAGCGGGTGAAATTCACGTTCCGGGCGGAGGCATTCAACGCTCTGAATCACCCCAACTACCGGAAGCTCGGGTCCACGAGTGTGGGGTCCACCAGCATTCTGTCCGCGAACTTCGGAACCGCTTGCTGCCAGACCCAAAGCACGTCGACGTCGACGGCGATTGTGTCGAACGGCGAATCGTACCGCGTGATGCAGTTCGTATTGAAAATGGCCTTCTGAAAATGAAAAAAATATTCCTGTTTACATTGCTTGCGGCTGCTGCACGCGGACAGATGCCGCCGGGGGACGACCAGAAACTCGCCCATGACATCTACAAGGAAATTATCGAAATTAATTCCGCGGTAACCACCGGCACCACCACCCCGGTTGCCCAGGTGATGGCCGCGCGCTTCCGGGCAGCCGGATTCCCCGAGTCAGATATCTTTTTGGGAGGGCCCATTCCCGGCAAGTGGAATCTGGTGGTGCGCTATCACGGCACAGGAGTGCGTAAACCGATCCTGCTGCTCGCTCATACCGATGTGGTGGAAGCGAAAAGGGAAGACTGGAGCCCGGAATTCGATCCGTTTAAATTCACAGAGAAGGATGGATTCTATTACGGGCGCGGGACTGCCGATGACAAGGCGCAGGCCGCCATCTGGGCCGCAACGCTGATCCGGTATAAGCGCGAGGGCTACAAACCCGATCGCGATCTGATCGTCGCGCTGACGGCCGACGAAGAGGGCGGCGGGTACAACGGCGTGCGCTGGCTGATCGAGAACCACAAGGATCTGATTGCCTCCGACTTTGCGCTCAACGAGGGCGGCGGCGCCGAAATGGTGAATGGAAAAAAGATCTCACTCAACGTTCAGGTCGCAGAAAAATACGTCATGAATGTGCGCCTGGAAGTTCGCAACAAGGGCGGTCACAGTTCGGTACCTCTGCCGGACAACGCCATCTATCGTTTGGCGGAAGCGCTGGCGCGCCTCTCGCACTTTGAGTTCCCGCTGAAATCCAACGGAGGTCACGCGGGCTTATTTCGGGCAACTGGCGAAGACTGAAACGGGGCCGGCAGTAGAGAACCTTCGGCAGATCGGGGAAGGTTCGGAGGCTGCAATGAAGGCAGTGGCTTCCCGGTATCCGCGATGGAATTCCATGCTTCGCACGACATGCGTCGCGACAATGCTTGAAGGCGGACATGCCACGAATGCTCTGCCTCAGCTCGCAGCGGCTACGGTGAACTGCCGCGTGATGCCCGACGATTCGCCGGAATACGTGCTCAGCGCATTAAAGGGCGCAGTGGCCGATGAGCAGGTGACGGTGAAATCAGCACGCTCCACCACCGCGGTCCCCGGGTCGCAGATGCGGCCAGACCTGATGAAGCAGATCTCGAAGGTTACGGATTCGCTTTGGCCGGGTGTGATTGTAGCGCCGTCAATGTCGACGGGCGCGACTGATGGCAAAGCGCGCCGGGCGGCAGGCATTGAAACCTACGGCGTCTCGGGCCTCTTCGGCGAGCGCGGGGAATCGCGGGCGCACGGGCAGGATGAGCGTATGCTCGCCAGTTCGTTCTATCAGTCGCAGGTATTTCTTTACGATCTGGTCAAGGCTTTGTCGATGCCGTAGCTACTCTTCCGCACGCATACGGTGGGCGCCAGGTTCGGGCACGAGCATTTATACCCGGGGAGCGTGAGACGGCGCCGAAAATGTGGGACACTTCCTCCTGAGGTCCTTGCCCGTGACGACTAACCGCTTGAGCCGAAGTTCCTTCCTGATCCTGCCTCTCATAACGGCCGTGCTGGCTCCGGGGCTAGGCGCGCAGACTACTCTACCGAAGCGAACCAGCTACTTCCCCGCTGCCGGTACGTGGCAGCGGAAGGCACCCGCCGAGGTAGGGATGGACCCGGAAAGTCTGAGGGAAGCCGTTCAATGGGCGGAGGCCCATGGTTCGAAGTGGGACTTCGAAAAAGACCAGGTACGTGTCTTCGGCAAAGTGCTCGGCGATCTGCCTGCGCAACGCGCGGCAACGAACGGTATCATTCTGCGCCACGGCTACATCGTCGCGGAATTTGGCGACACGAAGACCAATGACCCGGTTTACAGTATCGCCAAGAGCTTCATCTCCACAACGGCCTCGATCGCGTTCGCGAAGGGCCTGATCCACGACGTGAATGACAAGGTTGCCGACTATGTCCATGACGGCGGCTACGACTCGCCTCAAAATGCAAAGGTCACCTGGAAGAACCACCTGCAGCAGGAAAGCGAGTGGGAAGGTGAGATGTGGGGCAAGAACGCCAACTTCCTCGGAGTGGAAGAGTTCGGCAACGGCCAAATGAAACCACGTGAGATTCACGATCCGGGCACGTATTACGAGTACAACGATGTGCGCATCAACCGGCTCTCGCTTTCCCTGGCGCGAGTCTTTGGCAGAGGCCTGCCAGAAGTACTGAAAGAGAACATTATGGATAAGATCGGCGCCTCCCACGATTGGACGTGGCATGGATATGGGCCGAAATCGACCGTTCAAATCAGTGGAAAGCTGGTCGAGTCGGTGAGCGGCGGGACACGCTGGGGCGGGGGATTGTGGATCAATTCCCAGGATCTTGCGCGCTTCGGGCTGCTGATTCTCAACAAGGGCAACTGGGAAGGCACGCAACTGGTGTCTGAGAAATGGATCAACGAAGCGACCACGCCCTCCGCCCACGGCCCGGATTACGGTTATCTTTGGTGGCTGAACACGAAGCAGAAGCAATGGCCGAGCGGGCCTGCATCCAGCTTCGCCGCCATCGGCAATGGTGGAAATATCATTTGGGTCGACCCCGAGCATGACATTGTTCTGGTGTGGCACTGGCACGAACCGGGCAAGGCGGTGGATGGGATGATCCAGAGGATTGTGGCATCCGTCACCGGACCCTACTAGCGGCGCGATGGACACCGCGTTGGCGTCCGACGTGGCGGAACACATGAGTTTTGTCGATGTACGGGCTACCCCGAATCGATTCGTGACTGGTAAGACATCGATAGCAGACCGCTCCCTGAGGGGGATGGGTTTTGGCACTGCGACTCGAAACCTGGATCCATGCTCCGCGAGCCAGGGAATGACCTTATGAACTATAGCTTGGGGTACTCTGGCTGCAACTAAGTCGCATTCCCCCTTGCTCTCACATTCCAAGCCGCATAGCGGGGCCAACTCTGTACCGTTTCCAACCCTACCCAACCACCGAAACATATTCGATACACCAACGTAACCCAGCGTTAATCCGCAGCTGATAATTCTGGCGGTTGAGAGGATTCATTTTGCTAAAGAACCTGAACCGAACTGTTATTGCTCTTACAATGACAGTGCTTGCAGCTACCCCCGCTGTGCCCGATGATGATCTCGGTCACAGGGGCAGGGGAGGCCGTCATATCTTGCTCATCAGCATTGATGGCATGCACGCACTGGACTTCCAGAAGTGTGTCGCCGCCAACACGTGTCCCACGCTGAGGACGACATTTCAGTTCTCTGGCTCAAGCCCGGAGCTGACACTCTTTCCGCTGTGAATCTCCTCGAAACCAACGCGGCCAGAACGGGTCTCGGACAGATTTTCTTCGGCCCGTCAATCGCAACTACCTGGGATACACCAGGGCTACCGCCCAACGATCCACGCACGCCCGATATCATCGCGCAACCCAACGTCGGCGTGGTCTACACCGGCAGTTCGAAAAAGCAGGCGGAGCACGGCGGCTTTGCTCAGGACGACACCAACGTGATGTTGCTTGTGTCGAACCCGCGCATCAAACCCGCAAGCATCATCAGCTTCGTCGAAACCGCGCAACTGGCACCCACCATTCTGTCCATCCTGGGACTGGACCCCAAAGACCTGACCGCGGTCCAGGCGGAAGGAACCCCGGTCCTGCCCGGCTCTGGTTTTGAAAAAGAACGGAATTAGCTCTTATTGCCTCCAGTGCGGACGCTGTCGACGTGTCCGCAATGGAGGTAAGCTCTAACGGCCAATTCAGCTGGACTGGGAGTGCTTCACTACGCTCGTTGCGGCCGGACGCAGATTGGACCGTCAGCCTATCGCCGCCGAAAGGTCTGCTGCTGCTCGTCGTCGTCTATTACAAAGTACTGCGCCTGAGCCAGCAAGCAATGTCGCCCACGTGCCGGGTTCCGGCGCGGTCGGTACTGCAGTCAGCGGCGGCCCGGTTGCAGAGAAGACTCCTCCGCTCGTAACAGGTCCGGAGATGGAGCCATGAAAAACAGTAGTCGGGCCGAATTTGCTCCAGTATCCTGACCAGCGATCATCTGACGTGTTCCACGTAACACCCGAGCTTCCGTTGAAATCGAATATGGAGACGACTCCATGGTTCTGGGCGGAAAAGCCGATGCTGTCTGGTCCGACCGGCCCGGAGGCGGCCCGCACGCAGTTCGTTGGAGAGTACTGGCAATTAGAGCTGAACGAAGTGTCCGTAACATATAAGAGACTTACGCCGTCCCAGGAACTCAGGTAGTAATCTATCTTCACTTCAAAGCTGAAGCCGAGCAGATTCTCCAGGCCGGGAGCGACGGTATCCACATAGCCATCGAACCAGACCTCTCCGACCGAGCTATTGGAAAAAGGTAAAGAAGCACCGAATGAACAAAGGGGAGTGATGGCCGCGAGGCTGAGAACCAGAAACCAACGGCTCATACTGGGCTGATTCTATCATTGGGGGTGGATGGTTTGGCAGGCCGCGAGTACCGGTACATAGACAACCAGTCAGGTTCTGCGCAGGGTCCGGCCTCCTCGGAGGATTGGTAGGCCGGATCGCGTTTCTGAATTGGCAGTTATCGCATACAGGCAAATCGACCGATATCCGCGTCGTGTCCGAACGGCAATCACCGATCTGTTTGGTCCGCTGTTTCTAATTTTTGTTCGGCGGCCAGCACCGGGTGCAAGCCACCGCGTTTGGGTCCAACGGCTGTGCCCGAAGCAGTATTTCGTTCCTGGGCGAGCGGGCGATGGAAACCGTCGCGCCAGCTCGCGTAGTACGGGCGCCAGTTCAGCACCTGCTTCGCTTTGAGATTGGAGGAGCCGCGCAAGCTGGTCATCATCGAGAGCCCGGACTGACCGAGCAGCTTCCCGAGCCATCCGGGCAAGTGACTGGGCGGCGCCGCGCCAAGGGCTTTCGCAAGTTCCGGCAGCCAGACCGATACCTGCGCTGCCTCTTCATCGACGATGTTGTAGATGCTGGCCGACCCTGCTTCAATGGCAAGCCAGGTTGCGCCCCGGGGCGTCATTGATGTTGATCAAAGACCAGACACCGGCGCCGTTGCCAACGATCGGAAACTCCGCTGGCGCGCCCACTCCACGATCTCGCCCTCGGTGTCAAATGTGGTGCCGGGA
>JAUZEU010000741.1 GCA_030838885.1 Bryobacterales bacterium
CGCTGAATGTAATCGACAGGGTGAAGGCTAAGCTCCATGAGATCAACCCGGGCCTTCCGGCCGGCGTAACCGTTGTACCGGTGTACGACCGCTCCGATCTGATTCGGCGATCGATGTCGAATGTCCAAACCACGTTGATAGGAGTGATCGGCACCGTTGTCATCATTATCCTCGTTTTTCTGTGGCATATCCCGAGCGCACTGATACCGGTGATCACGATACCCGCTGCGGTGCTGATCTCATTCGTCCCGTTTCAGTTGCTGGGGATTAACGCGAACATCATGTCTTTCGGAGGCCTTGCGCTCGCGATCGGTGCACTGGTGGACGCGGCGATTGTGGTAGTGGAGCAGACGCACAAGAAGCTGGAATACTGGCAGCGCGACGGGCGACGCGGAAGTCATCAGGCTGTCGTAATCGAGGCCGTGAAAGAGGTGGGCGGGCCTGCCTTCTTTGCGTTGCTCGTGATTGCAGTTTCGTTCTTGCCTGTGATCGCATTGGAGGGGCAGGAGGGGCGTCTCTTCCGGCCGCTGGCCTATACGAAGAGTCTGGCCATGATCGTGGCGGCATTTTTGACCATTACCCTGGATCCGGCTCTGCGTTTGGTGATTCTGAGAGTCAGCAGGTTCCGCTTCCGGCCACGATGGCTGGCGCGCACAGCCAATGCCGTTATCGTGGGGCGCATTCACAGCGAAGAGACGCACCGGATTAGCCGCGCGCTGATCCGTGTGTATGAACCTGTCGTGGATTGGTCCCTGCGCTGGAAATGGGCGCTGATTGGCGGAGCGGTTGCTTTGCTGCTGGCCACTATACCGGTCTATCGCAGGCTCGGTTCTGAGTTTATGCCGCCGTTAGAGGAGGGCTCGCTGCTTTATATGCCATCCACAGCCCCCGGCATCTCGATCGGCGAGGCGGGCAAACTGCTGCAGCTCACCGATCGGCTGATCAAACGGTTTCCAGAGGTAGAGCGCGTCTTAGGCAAGGCTGGCCGCGCGGAAACGCCAACCGATCCCGCGCCGCTCTCCATGATGGAGACAGTGATCACGCTGAGCCCGGAGGCGCAATGGCCGCGCATCCACACCTGGTATTCCGATATGCCGGAATGGCTGAAGCCGGCGCTGCGGCATATTACAGCCGATCATATTTCCGGGGAAGAACTGGTCAGGCAGCTCAATGAGGCGCTGCAGATCCCCGGTGTTTCAAATTCCTGGACCATGCCTGTGAAAGGCCGGATCGACATGTTGACCACCGGTATGCGCACTCCCGTCGGACTGAAGATTCACGGGGGCGACCTGGAAATTATCGATGATTTGGGCGATAAGGTGAAATCGCTGTTGGCGGGTGTTGCAGGCACTCGCGCGGTGTTCGCGGAACGGAGCGCCGGAGGCCACTTCCTGGATTTTGAGTGGGACCGCCGGGAACTTGCCCGATATGGGCTCAGCATCGCGGAAGCGCAGAGCGCTATTGAAAATGCCATTGGCGGGGAAAACGTCACCACCACGGTAGAGGGCCGGGAGCGATATCCGGTGAATGTCCGGTATATGCGGGATTTCAGGAGCGACTTCGATTCCCTGGGCCGTGTGTTGGTGTCTGTGCAGGGGGGGCGAAAGCAGATTCCGCTGGCGGAACTGGCAACGGTCAGGGTGGTCGCCGGACCGTCCATGATTCGGGACGAAGACGGTTTGCTGACCGGATACGTCTACGTGGACCTGGCGGGACGCGATGCAGCCAGCTTTATTTCGGAAGCCGACCGGCTGATCCGGAGCAAGATAACGATGCAGCCGGGCTATTCGATTTCATGGAGTGGACAGTACGAGGCGATGGAGCGAGTCTCGCGGAGACTTAAGGTGGTGGTTCCGGTCACGCTCGCGCTGATTCTGGTCTTACTTCTCATGAACACGAAGTCACTTACAAAGACTTTGATCGTGATGCTGGCTGTGCCGTTCTCGGCGATCGGCGCGGTTTGGTTTCTCTACCTTCTTGGGTACAACCTGAGCGTGGGTGTATGGGTGGGCTTGATCGCACTGCTCGGTGTGGACGCCGGAACGGGGGTATTTATGCTTCTGTACCTTGATCTTTCTTATGAGCAGGCCAGGATGGCTGGCCGGATGAGGACGCTGGCGGATCTGCGTGAGGCGATTCGGTATGGAGCGGCAAGACGCATCCGGCCCAAGTTTATGACGGTGGCGACGATGGTGCTGGGGTTGGTTCCGGTGATGTGGGCCACAGGCGCCGGCGCGGAAGTGATGAAGCGAATTGCGGCACCAATGATCGGGGGGATCTGCACTTCGTTCCTGCTGGAGCTGCTGATTTATCCGGCGGTTTACGAGATCTGGAAATGGAACTTCGGGTTGACGAAGATGGCCGGCGAACATTCGGATAAGGGCAGGATAGCGATATTGGAACTGATCTCCTGAGTGTTCGACTTTGGGCTGGCCAACAACTTCCGGTTTGTCACTTCAGCGTTCGTACCGGTGATTTTTCCGCTTCCGGACGCGAGCCTGGTGGGTACGTCTTCGGCTCACCAGGAGCTGACGAAACGGAAAAATCGCATTCCACTCGGCTTACGGGGAAAACGCGAGAACGTAAGCAGCGAGGAGCGGAGATCGCGGTCTTGCCCACTGTTCCCAAACCAGATTCATCCCGTTCCAGACATGTGGGCAACATTCTAAGGGGAGAGCGTCGTAATCACCCTGCAACGCAGACAAGGCGGCGCGACACGTACATAAGGAGTCATCACCTGAAGGGAGATGATGGACTGAATGCAAAAGAGTTAGCAGGGGAATTTCCAGCACAGTTACCCGCGATTTTCCTGCACATAAGCAGATCCGCCATGACCTGAACGGAAATGACGGGCTGATAAAAGGGTTAACTGGTCGGGCTGGCGGGATTCGAACCCACGACCTCTTGCACCCCAAGCAAGCGCGCTAGCCAGGCTGCGCCACAGCCCGAATTCACTAGTTTACACGGTCCCCCATCGCCGTGCCGAATCGGATACTGTATATCCAATGCGCCCTTCCGGAATCATCGCCCTTACCCTCGCTTTTTCAACCCTTGCCGCCGCCCAAACCCCCTTCTACCTCAAAGACGGAGACCGCGTCGTCTTCTACGGAGACAGTATCACCGACCAGCGCCTGTACACCACGTTCACCGAATCCTACGTAGTCACCCGCTTCCCGGCCTGGAACATCTCCTTCACGCACTCCGGCTGGGGTGGAGACAGAGTGACAGGCGGCGGTGGCGGCCCCATCGATGTTCGTCTCGCGCGTGACGTCTTCCCTTACCAGCCAACCGTCACCACGATCATGCTCGGCATGAATGACGGCAGCTACCGCCCGTTCGACGATACTCTTTTCACGAACTTCAAGAACGGCTACGAGCACATTTTGGACTCTCTTAAAACCAGCGCCACTCATAGCCGCATCACTCTCATCCAGCCCTCTCCTTACGACGACGTCACCCGCGCGCCCCTGTTTGCGGATGGCTACAACGCCGTCCTGCTCCGCTACAGCGACTATCTGAAAACCACAGCCGCCGCAAGGCATCTGGATCTCGCAGATCTCAATAACCCGGTCACCTCCATGCTGACCAAAGCCGCTGCAACGAACAAGGACGAAGCGCAGAAGATCCTGCCGGACCGCGTCCATCCCGCTCCCGCCGGTCACCTCATCATGGCTGCAGCGCTCCTGAAAGCCTGGCACGCGCCCGCTCTGGTTTCCGACGTGACCGTTGACGCCCAGACCGCCACAGCCCAGGTGAAGAACGCGAAAGTGGAAGCGTTAAAAACCGGCGCGCAAATCAGCTGGACCGAGACCGAATCATCCTTACCCCTGCCCATCGACCCGAGGGACAAGCTGATGGAACTCGCCGTAAAGTCATCCGACATCATTGAAACTCTCGATCAGGAAACTCTGCGGGTCACAGGTCTCGCTGCCGCGAAATGGGAACTGAAAATCGACGGACTCACCGCCGGATCCTTCACAAAAGAAGAACTCGCGAATGGCGTTAACCTCGCCACCCTCCCAACCCCCATGCTGCGCCAGGCCATCGACGTACACGCGCTGACCCTGAAGCACAACAACATCCACTTCATGCGCTGGCGTACCATTCAGACCGGCATGGCAACAGACGCCTCTCCGTCCACCAAGCAGAGCGCGATGCTGGCCCTCGACCAACTCGATAATGAACTCATCGCCGAGCAGCGCGCTCTGGCGCAGCCCAAGCCGCACCGCTTTGAACTAACTCCGGCCAATTAACTGACAGGGCAACTTTGAACCAAGTGTGCCAACATGGCTATTTGATCGTTACTCTCACCATGAATCCGGCGATGGACCGGACCATCAGTGTCGACCGGCTTGCGTTCGATGACCGCGCCTATATCCTTTCGAACAAAGACTCCCCCGGGGGGCGCGGCATTAACGCCGCGTGTGTGATCCATGCCTTCGGTGGCAAGACTCTCGCTATTCTGCCGGCCGGCGGAGAGCACGGTCCGCGTTTCGAGCAGCACATGGAGAGATGCGGCTTTCCCGTCGCAATCGTGCCGGTCCGGAACGATATCCGCCTGAATCTGACCATCACGGATCGCCATGGCCTCACCATCAAACTGAACGAAATTGGCCCCCGCCTCGATCGGGATGAAATCGCCAGTGTCGAAGGTACCGTGGACGCGCAGCTTGCAGGCGCTTCATGGCTGATGCTCTGTGGCAGTCTGCCCCCCGGTGTTCCGTCCGAGTTCTACGCTCAACTCATTACGCGCGCCCGGAAGCGCAACGTGAAGACGCTTCTCGACACGGATGGCGAAGCGCTCGCGCAGGGTATTGAAGCCGGCCCCAGCGTAGTCACGCCCAACCAGCAGGAGGCGGAGCGCTTACTCAACACCGTGCTGCTCACGCGCTCGCAGTCTATCGCGGCGGCACGCAGAATTCAGTCCCTGGGGGCGGAAGAAGTGGTTCTGTCCCTGGCCAGCAGAGGTGCCATCGGGGTTTCCGGAAAAGCAATGTGGGAGGCCATCCCCCCTCGCGTCGACGCCATCTCACCTATCGGCGCCGGGGATGCACTCGCTGCAGCCTTCGCGTGGGCAGCTGAGAAAAAGGACGACTTTGCCGAAGCCCTGCGCTGGGGCGTCGCCGCCGGCACTGCCTCAGCGACTCTGCCCGGTATGAAGTTTGCGACTCTGGAGCAAACCCGCGCCATTCATGATGAAGTGGATTTGCGGCGCATCGAAGACTGAGTGTCGCAAAGCCGTCCGAAAAACGACGCAGCCGCCCCGTCCGCAAAAGGCTTGCTGCGATCCGCCGGCATCGTCTCTGCCGCGGTAGCCGTAAGCCGCATCACCGGTTTGCTGAGAGAAAGCGTGCTGGGTTGGCTCTTCGGCGCCAGTGCGGTTTTCGATGCCTATGTGCTCGGTTATCGCGTGCCGAATATGGCCCGTGATCTGTTCGCCGAGGGTGCGCTCTCAGCGGCCTTCGTGCCCACCTTCTCCCGCTACCTCGCCACGAACAGTAAAGAAGAAGCCCGGGAGCTCTCGGACATCGTCGGCACGCTGCTGATCGTCGTCGTGGGCACTCTATGTGCCCTGGGAATGTTATTCAGTCCTGCTTTCGTGAACGTCTTCGCCCCCGGCTTTCACGCTGTTCCCGGCAAGTTTGAACTGGCAGTGCAACTGGTTCGCATCGTTTTCCCGTTTCTCCTGCTGGTAGCCCTGGCAGCCCAGGCGCAGGGCATCCTGAATGCCTGCCACCAGTTCGGCATTCCTGCCCTTTCTTCCAGCCTGTTTAATGTTGGCTCTGTACTGTTCGGGCTTGCAATCGGCTACTGGTTCGGCCCCCAACTGGGCATCAGCCCCGTGCATGGCATGGCTCTCGGGGTCGTCTTCGGCGGGGTCGTTCAACTCGGTTTTCAGTTGCCCGCGGTGTGGCGCGCGGGCTTCCCGTGGCGGCCACGCTGGAACCTCCGCCATGAGGGCGTGCGGCACATTATGAAACTCATGGGACCAGCCCTTCTCAGCGGCGCTGCCGTCCAGATCAATTTTCTGGTGAACACCAATTTCGCCACCGGGCTGCGCGACGCCTCCGGGCATGTCATGAACGGACCCATCAGCTGGCTCTCTTATGCCTTCCGGTTCCAGCAACTGCCGCTGGGGCTCTTCGGAATTTCCATCGCCTCCGCCACGCTTCCGCGAATCGCCCGCAGCGCCGCTCTCCACAACTACACGGAGTTTCGCGACACCCTGACCCGGTCTATAGTGATGATCCTGCTGATGACCGTGCCCTCCTCGGTAGGTCTTGCCGTGCTGGGCGAGAGCATGATCGCCATCGTCTACCAGCACGGACACTTCACGGCTTATGACACGCATCAGACTGCCCTGGCGCTCTCCTCTTACGCCGTCGGAATTGCGAGTTACTCCACGCTGAAGCTTCTCGGACCGGCATTCTATGCCTTGGGCGACGCGAGGACTCCCATGCTGGTCACCCTCGCCTCCGTGCTGGTCAATGCGGCGGGAGCTTACACCATGGTGAACGTTCTGCATCTGGGCCATGCGGGTCTGGCGCTCTCACTCTCGCTCGTATCGATCTTTAACGTGCTCACCCTGATGGCTCTCATCGGGCCACGCATCGGTGGCATTCGGGGGTCGGAAATTGCCCTGAGTTTTGGAAAAATCGCCCTCGCGGCAGCCCTTATGGGGCTGGTCTGCGTGCTCGTAGTACGCAGTTCGCCTTCGCGTGCCCTCCATGTTTTGCTCGGCATTCCGGCCGGAGTGGCCGCATTCTATGCTGCAGCGTCCGCCCTCCACGTTCCTGAACTCGCCGAAACGCGCGAAACCATCCTACGCAAATTCCGCGGCCGGGTCTGAACCCGGAGAGGCCAGCCAGCCGCGTTTGTTAAAATCACCATTAAATACATGCTTCCCGATATCAAACACGCCATCCGGCTGCAGTTGCTCGACGACCGAACGACCGTGTTATCCAGGGAAATTGCAGCGTTTCCAAAGCACATCGCCGAACTCGAGAAGAGGCTGGAAGCGCACCTTCGCCGCCTCGACTCCGACAAAACCGCAGTCGCCGCCAACCTGAAAGAACGCAAGAAGATCGAGGGTGAAATTCAGGCCAGCGAGCAGAAGATCTCCAAACTCAAAGGGCAGATGATGGAGGCGAAGAATAATGAGCAATATCACGCCTTTCAGCATGAAATCGATTTTTGCCAGCAGGAGATAGGGAGAAATGAGGAGCGCATTCTTGTTCTGATGAGTGAATCCGAGCCTTTGGAAAAGAATGTCAAGGCGGCTGAGGTTGCACTCGCGGCGGAGAAGAAGGAAGTCGACGCCGAAAAGAGAAAGGCTCAGGAGAGGACCGCCGCCGACCGACAGGAGATCGACAGACTGAAAGCGGAGCGCGGCGCAATTCTGGCCGAAATGACGCCCAAAGTCGCCTCCGAATACGAGCGCATTCGCAAGGGGCGCGCGGGTGTGGCCATCGCTGAAGCCGTTAACGGACGTTGCTCAAAGTGCAACATTATGCTACGACCTCAGTTCCTGCAGGAGCTCAAGCTGGGCAACTCCATCATGGTCTGCGAAAGTTGCCGGCGAATGCTCTACTACAACCCGCCGCAAAGTTTTGACGATCTGGTTCCACAGTCGGTTCGCTGAAGGGGTATAAACTCTGGAGTCGATGCGATATTTCGCGACTCTGCTCACAATCTCGCTTTTCACCGGCCTTATGGCTTTCACTCAACAAGCGGTGGCACCGTTGAAGGGCTTGGTAAAGGGCTCGGTCGAACGCATCAAGGTCCACGGTAAAAGCCTGGAGGGCAATCTCGAAGGCGACTCTCCCGATCGCGATGTCGTCGTCTATCTGCCTCCGGGCTACAGGAGCAGCGGTGCGCGACGCTATCCCGTCGTCTACCTTCTGCACGGGTACACCGACAGCGAGGAGAGATGGTTCGGATTCGTCAAACACTTCATCAGCGTTCCTGACGCAGCCGATAAGGCGCTGGCGAGTGGCGGCAAAGAGACGATCATCGTGATGCCAAACGCCTACACACGTTTCCAGGGCAGCATGTACTCAACCAGCGTGACTACGGGCGACTGGGAAACTTACGTTGCCACGGAACTGGTTGCCTTTATCGACGGCCACTACCGGACTCTTGCCACTCGTGACAGCCGAGGTCTTGCCGGCCACTCCATGGGCGGCTATGGCACCATGCGGATCGGGATGAAGCACCCCGAAGTTTTCTCGGCCATTTATGCGCTGAGCCCCTGCTGCATGATCCCCAACATGAGCGGCCAGGGGCGCGCCGGAGTAACTGCAGCCGAGTCCATCCACACCCAGGAAGAGTTCGAAAAAGCGGATTTCGGAACCAAGGCTCAGTTCGCTTCCGCCGCAGCCTGGTCGCCCAACCCGAAGAATCCTCCGTTCTTCCTCGACCTCCCCACGAAGGACGGCCAGCCCCAACCGCAGATCATCGCCAAGTGGGCGGCCAACGCGCCGTTGGCGATGGTCGACATGTACATCGGCAATCTGAAGCGTTTGAAAGCTATTGCTTTCGACGCGGGCGACAAAGATACAGGTATTGCCGCGACCGTGAAAACTCTCGACGCGATGTTGAACCAGTACGGCTTGCCGCATCAGTTCGAAATCTATCCGGGCACTCACACCAGCGGCGTGGCCGAGCGTGTGGAGAAGAATATGTTGCCTTTCTTTTCGTCTAACCTCAGGTGAGCCCGCGGCGAATTGCAGCAAATCAGAGCCCGCTGCTACTTTAGTGGAATGCTGAATTCCAAAGGCCGGCTCACGCTGATCCTGCTGGCAGTATCAATCTGTCTCGCCGCCGGCAAGGGCGACAAAGCGCTTCTGACTGCGGAAAAATCCATCACACCCGGCGGGTTGCTGTCTCATATCTCCATCCTCGCGTCGGACGAATTTGGAGGCCGCGCCCCAGGTTCTCCGGGCGACGAGAAGACCGTCGCTTATCTGATCGGCCAGTGCAAAAAGCTCGGACTGAAGCCAGGCAATCCGGACGGCAGCTACATCCAGAAAGTCACACTCTGGGGCATTAGCTCGCAGGGCACCGTCACCCTGTCTACTGAAGGCAATGACCTGCCACTCGTGGCCCGGCAGGACTATCTGCTCTCATCGCAAATGCCGAAGGCGGAAAT